>CAYRGA010000072.1:0-9354 GCA_964423705.1 uncultured Oscillospiraceae bacterium | reverse complement strand
ATATTATATTATACCTTATTATAAATAAAAATGCAAGAAAAATATATCATAAATATATTTTTCCTGCATTTTAAATTAAGTTAAACTACTGCTGATTGGGTTTTAATTTTTTCTGTGCGTGTTTCTGCCAGCTTACCCATATGGGACCTGCTATGCATACGGTGGAGTAGCAGCCGCTTATTATACCGAATATCATCGGCAGAGCGAAGCTCTTTATCGACTGTATGTCACGTACATATGCGAATACGTAGATAACCGCTACGCTTAAGAGGGTACAAAGGTTCGTGTTGAGCGAACGCGTAAAGGACTGAGTTATACTCTTGTTTACTATGTCCTCAATCGGCATTTTGCCTCCGTAGAAGAGCTTGTTCTCACGTACTCGGTCATAGATTACGATGGTATCGTTTATGGAAAAGCCGAGGATGGTGAGTGTTGCGGAGATAAACGAATCATTTATCGGGATTCTGAACACTATAAATGCGAAGAACACTATGAGTACATCGTGCAAAAGTGCTATGAGTCCCGTAACGCCTGCCGACAGACCCGACACCTTTCGGAAGCTGAACCACACATACAGTATGATGAGTATTGACGAAATTATGATGGCTTTCGCACTGTCTATGGCGAAGTCCTTGCCTATGAAGGGCTCTACGACCGACACATCGGAAAGCTTTATACTGTTGTCGGGGAAGGCTTCTTTGAGTGCGTTTGTCAGCTTGTCTTGGTCATCCGATGCCAAGCCGTTTTTGCCGGCGAGGTTAAGTACCAGCTTTGTGGTGTCTGAGGATAGATCGGATTTGGTCTGGACATCGCATTTTCTGCCGAGGGTTTCCTCCGCTACTGCTTCCGCCTTGGTTGTATCGATATCCTGTGTATAGGTGTAGTTTAATATAGCGCCGCCCTTGAACTGAATGTCAAAGTCTATACCGTTTGTAAATATGCATATGATTCCCAACAGGAATATGGCGAGGGACACAGCATAGTATTTGAAACGATTCTGATAAAAACGATGGATTCTCTCGTTTTTCTTACCGTTTCCGTAGAGGAACGGCTTTCTGAATACTTCATATCCGCTGAGGGATTTTATCATGAGCTTTGATGTTACCACACCGCACAGGAAGTTGAGAATAACTCCGGTGAGAAGTGAGTAACCGAAGGAAAGCATGGTTCCCGAGCCGAATATCATAAGTATCACGGCGACTATAATAACGGTGATGTTTCCGTCAAATACCGATGAGAACGCCTTGTGAAAGCCTGATTCGATAGCTGCGCGAACAGTTTTTCCGTCGGCGATTTCCTCTTTTATACGCTCTGCTGTGATGATATTCGCATCGACGCCCATTCCGATAGAAAGAATGACAGCCGCTATACCCGGGAGGGTAACTGTGAACTGCGGCACAGAAAGTGCGAGCAGCTGGCATGCTACCTGGAGTGACAGTGCAAATACCGCAACAAATCCGGGAAGTCTGTATTTTATAATCATAAACAGACAAATCAGCACAAATGCCGCAATACCGGCGTATACCATTACATCAAGTGCGCCCGTTCCCATAATCGGGCTTATGGCGTTGTAGTTTTTCGATTCCAGCGAGAAGGGGAGGGAACCGGAGTTTATCTTTGAAGCGAGGTCTGATGCCGCTTCGGCATTTTCCATTCCGGTTATCACGGCTTGTCCGCCGGAGATTTTTTCTTCGACACGCGGAGCGGATATCATCATATCGTCCATGTATATTGCCATTTGGCTGCCGATGAGTTTTTCCGTAGCCTGTTCAAAAAGTTCTGCGCCTTTTGAATCAAATTCCAGTGATACTACCTGCTGTTTTGTCTGTTCATCGTAACGTGGAGCGGCTTTCTTGACGTTTTTGCCCTCCAAAAGGATATTGCCATCCGGGTCCCTGAAGGTCAGAAGGGCGGTTTCACCAAGCTCGGCGATAGCCTTTTCGGGATTAAATTCCTTTTCGTCGGATTTCCACGGGAAACGCACCAGGATGGAGCCGTTTTCCTTATTGACGGTTATATCGCGGTCGAGAATGTTCTGCGCATCGCATCTCTGCTCTATGATTTGCTTTGCGGAGTTAAGCTCGTCCGATGACGGAACGCCGTCATAATTTTTGGGGAAATATGTAGCTTCCACGCCGCCTTTAATATCGATGCCGAATCTCATGTCTGCCGCACTCGGTATTTTAAATGCTCCGATGCTTGCTCCAAAAATGGAGGCGTAGGTTATAAGAGCGATAATCACAAACAGTATCCAAAATATACTTTTATTAATTTTTATATTCAAAATTTTCACCTCAAAATATTATTATGATATATGTATAATAAATTTTGAGCGCTTTTTTCCGTCCGTCAAAAAAATAAAGGTAATGACAATCAGTGAGAGTATCATGCATATCTCGGCATAATACGGTATTCGTACGGGTGTATAGATGTTGTTTTGATTAAAGTCGAATTTGTATTTGACGGCTGCGGCAGTCTTTAATCCGCCCGTGCATCCGCCGAAATTTTTAAGCCGCACGAATTGAGTATATCTTCCGAGAAACTCGGCAAATGCACCCGAAACGACGGCATCACTCATGCCTCTGCTGTCAAAACCCATGCTTACGTCCGCGGAAATATCATCACGTCGTTCTGCGTTTTTGAACACACCGATATTTGCCGGCAAAAGTGAAATCAATATCGCCGGCAGCAAGGCTATCAGTATAATGTATTTGATTTTATGAAATGTGTTATACATAAAAAGTATCCTTTTTATCGGTTTGAAAATTTATTATTGCAGTACCTTTTCGTCCGAAAGGGCACTTGCATCTTCTTCGCATACGGTAACCAGGACCTCCTGGGTCGTCAGCTCGTCCGCTTTCGTAACCTTAACCGATATGCTTTCATAGTCAAAGGTGTAGCCGACCTCGGGAATGTTCCCGCAGTGGTTTGTCAGCCAGCCGTTGACTGTGGTGGCTTGTGATTCCTCATCGGGCTCCAGGTCGAAAAATTCAAAGAAATCCTCGGTTGAAGTGGAACACAGCACTCTGTAAGACGAATCGTTAAGCTTTATAATATTATCCACTTCTTCATCGTATTCGTCCCAAATCTCTCCGACAAGCTCCTCCAAAATATCCTCCATGGTAACTATACCTGACGGAACTCCGAATTCGTTTACGACCATAACGATGTGATTGTGCTGAGTCTGCATATCCTTAAATAGCAGGTCGAGGTGCATCGTTTCCGGAACATAGGTAGGCTGAAACATCGCCTGCTCCATGGTGAATCCGGGCTTTGAATGTTTCAAAAGGTAATCCTTTGCGTGAAGAATACCGGCTATCTCATCTACGGTATTTGAATATACCGGTATTCTGGAGTAGCCTTCATTTTCGATTATATCGAGGATTTCCTCCTGTGATGCGTTTTCGGAAATATATGTAATTGATTTTCTGGGTATCATGACATCGGCAGCGGTAAGGTTTCCGAGCTTAAATACATTTTTTATGTATTCTATGTCGTCCTCATCCAAGGTACCCTCGTCAACTCCGGCATCAAGCATGATTACGATATCCTCCTCTGAAACGGATTCCTCCTTCTCATTCGGGTCAATGCCGAAAAGCCTGAGTACGCCGTTTGTGGACACTGTGAGCAGCCAGATTATGGGGTTTAACACGGCTGCCAGGAAGGATATGCACCCGCATACGAGCTCTGAAAGCTTTTCCTTGTGCTTCATGGCGATACGCTTGGGTACCAGCTCACCCAAAACGAGGGTGAAGAATGACAGCACCAGAGTAATGATGATGACTGACAACGTGTTAATCATAGCGGCATTTGCCTGCGGAAGGTTAAAGGCTGCAGTAAAAAATGCTGAGAGCTTCTCTGCGAAGTTGTCTGCCGCAAAAGCGGAGCCTAAAAAACCCGCAAGGGTAATGCCTATTTGTATAGTCGAGAGGAATCGAGTCGGTTCCTCAATCATTTTTAACATTTTGGCGGCTTTTTTGTCGCCGTCCTCTGCTTTTGCCTTTACTTTCTTCTCGTTGAGAGAGATGACCGCTATTTCCGTGGCGGCAAAGAAGGCATTGAGCAGAATCAATACCAACTGCAGTAATAATTGTTTAATCATTTTTATAAAACCTCCGAATGTTCATAAGTGTGTTTTCAAGGTGAGCATTTTCCGCTCAGCAACGCAGCCATATACGGCGTTTTACCGCAAAATAACGGCACACACTGATTTTCAAAGGTTTGTTAATACTTCGGGGTAACGGGTCCATTGTCACCAACTCCTTCTTTTCTTAAAATTAAGTTTATCCCAAAGCCGCATGAAAGCAGCCTTGGGATTGTTTACGGATAATATTTTGAAATTACATAGCTGAATCTGTTTTTACTGCTTCAAAATCCTCTTCGATTTCCTTTGAAGGATGCGGTGTCAGCAGAGATACTGCCACGATAGCTATCGAGGAGAAGATGAATGCCGGGAGCAATTCATAAATTGCGAATGCACCGCCGAGCTTCGATATTACCAGTTTCCAAAGAAATACCATAGCTGCGCCGCCTATCATGCCGGCCACAGCCCCCTGCTTCGTGGTTCTCTTCCAGAAAAGTGAGAACAGCATGAGCGGTCCGAAGGTCGCACCGAAGCCTGCCCAGGCAAATGATACAATCTTAAATATAATGCTTTTTTCGTCAAGTGCTATCACCATAGCTATGAGTGCGATTAAAAGCAGTGTAATCCTTGATACAGTCATAACCTGTTTGTCGCTTGCATCCTTTTTAAATATACCCTGGTAGATATTTTTTGAAAAAGCGGATGCCGCTATGAGCAGGTATGAGTCTGACGAACTGATGGTAGCCGCCAGTATGCCCGCCATTACGAAACCTGCGAGAATTGCGGGCAGTGAGCTCGTCGCAAGAGTTATGAATATGTTCTCTGCATCCGTCTGCATTAGGTGTGCCAAGGGATAGAGCTGTCTGCCGACAATACCGATAAACACTGCAACGGCAAGAGAGATAACAACCCATACCATAGCAATTCTTCTGGAACGCTTTAATTCGCCTTCACTGCGAATCGCCATAAATCTGAGAAGTACCTGAGGCATACCGAAATATCCGAGTCCCCATGCAAGCATTGAGAAGATTTTTAGGCTTCCGTAGGGTGCCGCATCGCCGAATAAAGGCAAGCCCTCTTTAACTATTTGACGGTTTGCATCGTCGAGAACCGGAGTGGCAATTCCAAAAAAATCCAAGAATCCGGGGATTTCCTTAGCATTGGCGATTACCGTATCGATGCCGCCGGCTTTTACTGTGCTGATTATTACTATTACGGCAAGAGCCACTATCATCACTATGCTCTGCATGAAGTCAGATGCACTTTCGGCGAGGAATCCGCCGAGTATGGTGTATAAAAGCACGAATGCCGCACCTACTATCATCATCGCTATATAAGGTGCTCCGAATAAGGTCGAAAACAGTTTTCCGCAGGTTACAAAGCAGCTTGCGGCATATACCGTGAAGAATATAAGTATAAACAATGCCGAAAGTGTAAGTATTACCTTGTTCTTTTCACGGAATCTGTTCGAGAAAAATTCAGGTAATGTAATGGAATTGTTCGCCCTTATACTGTATCTGCGGAGCCTTTTGGAAACCAAAAGCCAGTTAAGGTATGTACCCAGGGCAAGACCTATCGCTGTCCATGCCGCGTCTGCAAGTCCGCACCAGTATGCGACACCGGGCAGTCCCATAAGCAGCCAGCCGCTCATGTCCGATGCCTCGGCACTCATGGCAGTCACCCAAGGACCGAGTGAGCGTCCGCCCAGAAAGTAGTTCTCGGAGCTTTTGTTAGCCCTTTTCGCAAACACTACTCCGATTGCAATTACGACAGCCATATAAATTATCATGGCTGTTAGAATTTGAATTGTTTGGTTGTTCATAAATTTTCCTCCTGTATGGGTGTATAAATACATCTTGCACATCATATATAATATGAAGGTAAGATTGATTTTGTATTTGAATTTGTACTGATAATTCACTGCGAATCCGCATAAAAACAAATACAACCCAGTATAATTACGAATTATACCATATATTTATAAATTAGTCAATAAATAGTATTTATATTGTCTTTATTTCGCTTGATTGGTCGGAATTGTACAATTTACTTTTATACATCGAAGGTGTCATCCCAAGCTCCTTTTTAAAAACCTTTGAAAAGTAGTTGTAATCGGTAAAGCCTGCCGCCGCTGCCGCTTCGCTTATTGGAAGCTCCTTTTTTTCGAGAATTTCGGCGGAGAGCATGATGCGCTTGTGCCGTATATACTTCGCTATGCTCATGCCGAAATACTTGTGCGATACCTCATACAGTCGGCTGCGGCTTATGTCGAAATGTTCAAGAATGTTTTCGACTGATAAATCATTTCGGAGATTATTGCTTATATAATTTGACAGGTGAAAGATCAGATTCTCTTCATCGATGCTTATAAGGTTCGTTATTTCCAAATAACAGGTCGATATTTCCATCAGCCTTGCCAGCGATTCAAGCTGGTGTATGCTTTTTTGCTTGAGCTTTTTGACCGATTTTTCAAGCTCTGCGCTGTCGAAAATGTATTTTGAAGCATAATCCGAGATTTTATCCCGTTCCGCACCCTTTTCCAGAACCTGCCCGAGCATAATGTAGCCTAGGATAATATCATTCATCTTTATGGGAGCTACCGCTTCGAAAAGACCTGCGTGGCATTTGTATATGTACAATTTGTTCGATGCCTTGCATTCCGCACAGGCTTTTTGGTCGTTTTTTCTGCAGAGATTCCGAGATTCCGGATTCTTTTTGAGTAAATCGCAAAAAGGACAGTTTTCGTCGGGGTAGGCGGTGATTTTATTAAATTCATCATCAAAAATTACAGTTCGCACTTTTGCCACATCATAAAAAATTTCAAGTAATTCACTGAGCTTTTTTATATCAATTTTGAGTTTCAAAAAAATCACCTCATACGAATTTACAGATTTTAATACATTTGTTACTTTAATTATATGACAATGTTGTGATAAAATCAAGATAAATAAAATTTAGCGGAAAGGAATATATAGTACAGGCGTATTATATGGAAAACATTATGTTTATCGGTGGACTTGATGTAGGAACGACCGGATGTAAGCTTTCGGTATATGACGATAAGGGCAATTACATTGCCAATGAATATGCACCATATGAGATTAACCGTAAAAATGGTGAGCATGAGGTGGATGCCGAAAATATATTTTCGGCGGTATGTGATGTTATAGCGAAAATCAGCTCACGGTATGAGCTTGAATCAATAGGTGTCACCACGTTTGGCGAAACTTTCGTCATGCTTGATGAAAATGACAGAGCTCTGCTTCCTGCGATGCTTTATACCGACCCCCGTGGAAGTGACGAGTGTGCACAGCTGTGCGAAAGCGTAGGTAAACGGAAAATAATCGATATCACAGGTACAAAGCCGCATCAGATGTACAGTATATCCAAGGTTATGTGGATTAAAAATAATCTGCCGCAGGTCTTTGAAAGGGCAAAGCATATACTGCTTATGCAGGATTATATCATATATATGCTTACCGACAATGCATTTATAGATTATTCCCTGGCGGCAAGGACGATGGCATTTGATATAAGAAATAAATGCTGGAGCGATGAGATTTTAAACGCCGCAGGAATAGATAAGGCACTTTTTTCGACACCGGTGCTCTGCGGAAATGTGGCAGGTGTCATAAAAAATGATGTAAAATCCAAGCTGAACATAAAAAATGATATCAAAATAATAAACGGCGCACATGACCAGGTGGCTGCGGCAGTCGGCGCGGGCGTATTTAACGTGGGCGAAGCTGTCGACGGTGCAGGTACGGTGGAGTGTGTGACACCGGTGTTTGATACCGTTCCGGAAAATGAAAAGCTCTACGATGAGGGCTATTCCGTAGTACCGTATGTGTTTGACGGCACCTATGTGTGCTATGCGCTGTCATTTACGGGCGGAGCTGTTTTGAAATGGTACAGGGATAATTTTAAAAAGGACAAAAACTATTCGGAGCTTGACATGAACATAAAAAGTGACCCCACGGGAATTTTGGTTATGCCGCATTTTGCCGGAGCTGCGACACCGTATATGGATAACGGCTCAAAGGCAGCTGTTTTGGGTCTTACGCTTGAGCATACCGACAGTGACTTTTATAAAGCTCTCATGGAGGGCGTGGCATACGAAATGCTTCTTAATATCGAGCATCTGGAGAGTGCGGATATTAAACCGAAAATGCTATATGCTACCGGCGGGGGAGCGTATTCGGATGAATGGCTTCAAATAAAAGCGGACATTCTCAACCGCCCGATAGCATCACTGCTCTCAAAGGAAGCAGGCGCATGCGGAACCTGTATGCTTTCTGCGGTTTCACTCGGTCTGTGCAGGGATTTGAACGAAGCGAAGGCTATGTTTGTCAAATCGAATAAAACTTTTATGCCAAACAGCGAAAAAGTCGAAATATATCGCAAATATTTCAACGCATATAAAAAGATATATGATAATGTGCGTGCAATAACGGAAGAAATATGTTAAAATACTTACAGAATATTATTAATTACGGAGGCTTATTATGTTAGTAACTTTAAAAGAAATTTTGGAAATAGCGAAGAAAAGAAAATGTGCAATAGGTTCATTCAACACACCCGGTCTGCCGGAACTGAAAGCGGTAATTTCCGCCGCAGAGCAGTTAAACGAGCCTGTGATTATAATGCATGCGCAGGTTCACGAGGAAATGGGACTTTGCAAAATGGATGAAATCACCCCCATTATGCTGATGTTTGCCGAGCGTGCCAAGGTACCCGTATGTGTGCATCTTGACCACGGCACAGATGTCGACTACGTAAAACGCGGACTTGAACTGGGCTTCACCTCGGTTATGTATGACGGTTCGGAGCAAACACCGGATATTAATTTTGAAAATACATGTAAGGTAAGAGAGTTTTCCATGAAATTCGGCGCATCACTTGAAGCTGAGGTCGGTTCTATGGGTTCTCGTGAATCCGCAGCGGAAGGTGAAGGGGGAAAAAGTATCTATACCGAGCCGGAGGATGCCAAGCACTTTGCCGAAGAAACGGGTATAGATGCTCTTGCATGCGCTTTCGGAACGGCACACGGATTGTATCTTAAAAAGCCGCAGCTGGATTTTCCTCGCTTGGCGAAGATTTACGAGCTTGTGGATGCTCCGCTTGTAATGCACGGCGGTTCGGGCGTAAGCCGTGAGGATTATAAAAAGGTAATCGAATTGGGCATAAGGAAAATCAACTATTACTCATATATGTCAAAAGCCGGCGGAACCGCAGCTGCTGCTTTGAACGATAAAACATTTTTCCACGAT
>CAYRGA010000071.1:3682-9372 GCA_964423705.1 uncultured Oscillospiraceae bacterium | reverse complement strand
ATTTTGTTCAGCTTCCGTCATTTTATTATCACTCGGCAAACAAAGTCCGCGTTCAAATATATCTGCTCCGACATCTGCACCAACACCTGCGATATATGCATTTGTGCAACAACGACCGCTGCCCTCACGAGTAACAAATTCATGCATACGATACATCGGTTGCATGTGCATGGGCTTCCAAATCGGTCTGCCCTCGGCGTTGTATTTCGCCAATGTTTCAAGAATTTCAGTCGGACAGGTCTTTCCGTTTTCCTTTACGTATAGTGCATCGGAATCGTTGCGCACCTGCCTGCACATATAATCCCTGTCTATAATCATAGCAGACAACCAATAATTCGGTTCGGTGTCACCCGTAATCGGATTCATTTGTACGGGCAAATCCGCAAACCCGTCGCGGTAACGCTCATAGACAGCTTTTTTTTGAGCAATATGTTCTTCAAGATACGGATATTGACCACGGATAACACCCGCTACCACATTACTCATACGGTAATTATAGCCGACCTCCTCATGCTGATACCACGGCGCATTTTCTCTCGACTGTGTAGACCATTTACGAGCCTTATTTGCAACCTCGATATCATTCGTCAGCAGACATCCGCCGGACGAACCGGTAATGATTTTATTGCCGTTATAGCTTATGGCGGAATAATCGCCAAATGAACCGCACTGCTTACCATGCAGGGTTGCACCCATTGCCTCGGCGGCATCCTCGATAAGGAGAGCACCGTGTCTTTCGCATATCTCTTTAATCAAATCGATGCGTCCCGGGAAGCCGTACAGTTCAGCACAGACAACCAGTTTCACATCAGGATACATTTCGAATGCCTTTTCAAGTGACACCGGATCCATATTCCACGAATCCTCTTCCGTGTCGATAAACACCGGTATACCGCCTTCGTAAACGACTGGATTAAGTGTCGCATCAAATGTCATATCTGAGCAAAAAACGCGCTTGCCCTCAAGTGCCCCATGACTGATCGGTGGTTTACCGTAAAGTCGTTCGCCTGCGGATTTCACACAAAGATGCAACGCCGCTGTACAGGACGAAAGACCAACTGCGTACTTAACCTCTGCCTTTTCTGCAGCGATGCGCTCGACTTCGTTAATATTCGCACCAACGGTACTCATCCAGTTCGTTTCGAATGCTTCGGTCATATATGTAAGTTCTTCGCCATGCATCGTCGGTGTAGCAAGCCAAACCTTTTTTTCAAATCTTTTCATCGTTTATCCCCCTTATTGAAGTAAAGCGTTTTTTCCTTTTGATTCATTACTATTTACTAATTTCATTTGATTTGCAAAGGCTTCGCCCTTGTACTCGCTTCCATGTTCGCCGGCAGGATGATAGGTCGGAACTACACTTGCGACAATTTCCCGAATCCCATTTTCCTTTCCCGCATATGAAGCATCCATTAAAATCTGAAGCTGCTTCAGAAAGGTATCGGTATCAAATGATATGGGACTGCCAATGTGAATCAACTTATTCGGAGTTGTACGCATCCCCTCTTCCGACATCAGTTTTTCCTCATAAAGCTTTTCGCCGGGACGCAGCCCTGTATACTCTATCTTAATATCAACATCCGGTTTAAGACCTGATAGTCTGATAAGATTCCTTGCCAGCGTATCGATTTTGACCGGAGAACCCATATCCAAAACGAAAATTTCTCCGCCATTGGCATATGTACCGGCTTGCAAAACGAGTGATGCCGCTTCCGGAATCGTCATGAAATATCGAATGATATCCGGATGGGTTACCGTTACAGGTCCGCCTTTGGCGATTTGCTCCTTAAATCTCGGAATAACAGAACCGTTAGAACCCAGTACATTACCAAAGCGTACAGCGACAAATTCCGTATTCGGACAGCCAACAGGTTTTGGAATATCAAGCATACTTCCATCTTCGTCCGCACTGTGGACATGAAGTTGCACAAGCTCATCTGCCTTGCCTTCTGAAATCTTTTTGGCAAAGGATTGTATAATCATCTCGCAAAGTCGCTTTGAAGCACCCATAATGTTTGTCGGATTGACAGCTTTATCTGTGGAAACCAACACAAACCTTTTACATCCGTTAATCATAGCTGCATATGCGGCTTTATACGTTCCAATTGCATTGTTTTTAATTGATTCGCACGGACTGTCCTCCATCAATGGTACATGCTTATGTGCCGCCGCATGATATACAACATCGGGTTTATATTTTTCAAACACCTGGTTAATTCTGCGGCTATCTCTAACCGAGCCTATTAAAACTTCCAGATTAAGCTCCGGGTATTTATCACAAAGCTCAAGTTGAATAGCATGTGCATTATTCTCATAAATATCAAAGATTACCAACTGCTTCGGGCTGTGAGAAGCTATCTGCCTGCACAGTTCGCTTCCGATAGAGCCGCCACCGCCTGTTACGAGGATAGTCTTTCCCTGAATAAACCGATAGATTTCCTCCATATCGACTTTGATCGGATCTCTGCCAAGCAAATCTTCAACTGCTACATCTTTCATAGAACCTGCAGTAATATTTCCGGTAACAAATTGATATAAACCCGGAAGGTTTTTCAATTCGCAGCCCGACTCTTCACAGATATTCAAAATATCTCTGCGCTGCTCTGCCGTAGCACTCGGAATGGCAAGAAAGATTTTTTCTATTTTGTATTTTTCAATATTCAAAAGTATATCGTCTCTGCCGCCAACAACAGGAACGCCTTCAATATAGCAACCCCACTTATTATGATCATCATCGATAATACAGCAAACATTTTCATTCACTTCTTTTGCGTTATGAATATCACGCAATATCATTTGTCCTGCCGAACCCGCACCTACAAGCATTACTCTGCTGGCTGTCGCTCTCTGCATTTTCCTGATTTGTCTGTTGTATTCAAAAATGGTAAATCTATACGCATATCGAACACATAAAACCAAAGCAAGCTGGACTATAATGCCGATAACATAATAAGAAATCGGCATGCGCCGGAATATCAAGGTGATGCCAACCGTATGTAAAATTCCCAAGATGACATTTGCAACCACAAGACGTTTCAACTCTGTGAAGCTTGCGAACTTCCAAACACTCTGATAAAGATGCAATATCCACATCACCGCTATGCTTGTCACCGCATAAATCGGAGCAAATTTTATCCAAGCACCAAGATATTCGCTTGGTATCTCGCTGAAACGACAGTCGAACCGCAACCATAAACCGATACAGTAAGATGCCGTCACAGCAAATATGTCATACAGCATCAGCATAATTGTTGCTATATGAATATGCTCAAACACGCGGTGTCTCACTTTATCCGTGTTATTCTTATTCTGCTCTTTGTTATTCATTTCATTTCTCCTATAAAGTTGAATTTTTGTACAAGATTTATCGCCCGCTTCGCGAAACATACCGCAAATTGTACAGTTTTCTTAGCCGAAAATTTTCGGCAGTCCGTTTCGGCAAACATATCTCATGTATATTCGATTTATGCCAAGCCACTAAAGCAGCCCTGTATCTGAACAAAACTGTTCGGAGATGTCTAATTCATTTATCAAGTTAATGATACCACAGAATCGTAAGCCGTATTTTATCATCAATATCCCTTGTAATGTATAAAATTCTTGCTTTAAACATAACATCAAAATAGTCATGCTTTTGTTTTCATACGTAAAAGCCTATCTATCTGCACAGAGTAAAATCGTCGATACTGCCGGGCACAATAAATATGACACCGGAAAAGCATCTCACGAATCCCTTCATTATGATATAGTCGGAGTTTATTCCAGCACCTTTGTTGTCGATAATATTCATTAGCTTCGCATGTGTGTAAAATTTGATATCCGTGGAAATATAACCGGTTGCCGCTTTTCAGATTTTCAAGCTGCGTATAAAAAATGTGCTCTGATAGTAAAAACGGCATACTGCTTTGTCACTGCGGTCATAGCACACTTTAAATTCGATAAAGGAGTTTCCTGTATCGGTCGGGTGAATATTGCAACCATCTTTGCCTGCTTAACATCAACGCGACACAATTTAATAAGATGTTTTATCCCCATCATTCAATTTTTTCGGCAAGTGATTGTACTTCCACCGAAAAAATTCAAGCAAAACTCACTGCCCGGAGAAGCGGGAGGAACATCTTAATTTAGTTATATGCTGTTTTATTATGTCGATATATAGAAAAGGTCATAAAATTATCACCTCAAAAAGTACCTGCCGTATTATACGGCAAACAAATACAATTTTTTATCAATGAAATTATATCACTTTCCAAATATAAAGTCAATGATTTTGAGAAAAAACGATTGCTGTTCCATTATCGAAATACAATAGTTTTAATATTTTATGTTTCTGCAGCTGTTTTCTACCTTCCGACCCACAAGAAATATCGTACCAGTCTTTCGATATAAAATCATTTTTCTCGTCAAAATTTTCGTCAATGTGTCCATTCAAGCATACATCAGCTTCATTAAGCTTTAGAGCACTCTTAAGCGTACGGTTTCTTTAACAATGCAGTATTATTCACACAATCATTTTATCCTTGAGAAGGATTCTGTATACAATCGGTGTTGCAGCTGTGGTTATGATTATTTCCGGGAGCATGTAGCAGCCATTATAAACTGCCGAATAAAAAAGCGAAAGTGAAATGCCGCTGAAATTATTTGCAACCCAGTCACAAAAGCCCCTGAACAGCGATATCTGTGACAATCCGCTCGGATTTTCAAAGAACCATTCTGCCCACGCACCGAAGAAAATCGTACCGGATATCACATGCATAATATAGCGTGCAAATGTCGCCGCAAACGCTCCAAGACATATTTCCGTAACGCTGTTTTTAAGTTTATGTTTAAAAATTCCTCCGATGCCAAGGACAGTATACGCCAGTACGTAATCCAAAAGGCACACACATACTGCGGCACTGACCGGCATCTTGCTGTCACCCGGCAAAAAGAAGGCTGTTATGGTATCTAAACCGGTGAGCATCTGCAACAGGCTGTATACAAGCGCCGAAAACAAACCGAATTTCACCCCATATATATAGGCTATCAATATTATCGGCAACATCGACACAAGTGTCACCGAACCACCGAACGGCAGCTTGATGATTTGTATTATGGACAATACTGTCGCTATTGCCAGCAGCATTGCTGCAGTTACAAGTTTTTTCGTTTTCATTATATATCTCTCCTTTACTTAGTCATAGGACAGTCGAAACCGATATGCATTTTATGCATAATTCTTATTATTGAACCATATTATGTTCAACTATCTTATGCTATGCACTGCAAAGACGATAAATTATATAGCGAAATCATACTTTTCGCTAATACTATACTTACCATCTTTCAGCGGTTGACGGAGATAATTATAAAACAAAAACGGCATACACATCGGCATGCCGTTAAAGTCATAATATATCCCTCCGTTGGCATTATCCAAATCAGGTTTAAGGGTCGGAGCGCGATTACTCCCTCTCAGCCTGCAAGCGCAAGCTCCCCGTATTTTTCAATAAATTTTATAACATAAATTTCGTGCAGCGATGTTTCACTGCATCAATACATCATTGAGCTTTATGCATCTCGCCAAAAGTGCAAATGACTCTGCTCTGGTAATATTGGCATCCGGTCTGATGGTGTTATCATCGTAGCCCTTAAGAATACCAAGAGCGATAGCCTGTGCCAAATACGGCTTCGACCATGTTATCTTATCA
>CAYRGA010000071.1:0-3672 GCA_964423705.1 uncultured Oscillospiraceae bacterium | reverse complement strand
AAGGTAAGCTCGTCATCTGACGTACCCCACTTAAACGCCTTTATAAGCATGGTAATCATTTCTTCGCGTGTAATGGTATTTTTAGAGCGAACAGTGTTATCATCGTAGCCGGAAATCGCATTGTATTTTACTGCCGTAGCGATGTAATCCTTAGCCCAATCTGATATTTCCGCGCTGTCAGCAAAATTGAGTTCAAGACCGCTTTCCGGTTCTACGCCCATTGCCAAAAGTGCCATTTTTGCAGCTTCTTCACGGGTTATATCATCATCGGGACGAAGTACAAGCGCACCTTCGGTGCCGTCACCGCTGATTATACCTTTGTTTACAAGTTCCACAGCAGAAGAATATGCCCAATGTTCGGTAGAAATATCGGAAATTTCTACTTTGGATGCGGTATCATCATTAATCTCCGGTTTGTCAGCATCTGCTGATGAATTGTCAGAGTTGCTGTTGCCTGTCGATGAATTGTTTGATGATGAATCATTTTTGTTACTGTCGTTCTTTGAAGGCTTGCTCGATCCGCTACCGGAACCACTTCCTGAACCGCTACCTGAACCGCTACCTGAACCGCTACCTGATTCTTCACCGGAGCCTTCGCCCGAACCTTCTCCTGTACCTTCTCCTGTACCTTCTCCTGTACCTTCTCCTGTACCTTCATCACCGCCAAAATCCACACTTGGATTTATAGCTTCCACTGATTTTGAAATTGTAATCTTTGAATCTGCCAATTCTACAAAATTAATATTTATATCTGCTTTTCCGGTCGCTCCGGATACCTTGGTAAATTTGAGATTAAAAAGTACGCCCTCATTTTCGGTTAAATCCTCGGCAGTTATTTTGTCTGAACCGTCGTACGTGGTATCATACCAAAGAATATTGCCCTTATTAACTGTGATTCCGTTTAAAGTCACTTCTTCCAAGGAATCATAGGTCATTTTTTCGGTATCATAGTCGTACCTTACAGTTAATGCCGAGAGATCTAAAAGGTCATCAGGCAGTTCGGACAACACCACCGGTACGGTGATGTTGTCCGAGTTAATTTCAATATTACCTGCTTTAATCTGTGAAGCGGCAAATGCGCTTGTCACAGTCATGCATGATATCAGGAGTGCGGAAAGCAAAACAGAAAATTTTTTCATCTTGCTTATCCACCTCTTAAATTAGTTTTAGTTATTTAATGAATTTCTTATGCCTGTTACTACAGACCAGTCAATTGTTTCGTTGTTTGCACCCATCTGGTTTATGAGATATGCATCCAGTGCAGTGAGGTCACCGCTACCGTTTACGTCACCGAGGACAATCTGTAAGCCGTCAAGTTGAGGCTTATCTGCATCTCCATCAGCCAAACCTACATATTTATTAATCTTAAGTGCGTCTGATGCTGTCGGTTTAGCACCGTCATTATCAGCAACACGTCCCAAGTAGCATGTAATCGGTGTTCCGTTCGAATAAGTTATTTTACCTGTTATCTCTGTGTCAGAGAATATAATGTAGATATACTTATACTGAACTTCGCCGTTTACGATTCCGATAGGCAATGCTATCCTCTTAGCTTCTATATCTCCGATTGACGGTATAACGTCACCTTCGATATTGGAAATGATATTCATAAAGCCATCTACTTCACTGCCTATAGGCTTAGAACCGCTTGTTGTAGGATTACTTAAGCTGTCAAATTTTTCTCTTGCATCCTTAAGCTCAGATGCATTTGAAACATTTGCCTTCTGTTCCTCAGTAAGTGCGTCAAATGCTGCTTCCGCTGCTTCTATTGCAGCCTTGCACTGAGAATCGCTCGGGTTTATTGTCGAAGGTATTTCGCCAATCAATTTTTCAACATTAGCGATAGCCTTGAGGTTTGCAAGCTCATCTTCGAGTGCCTTAAGTGCATCTTCTTCAACATAAGCTTTCTGTGCCTCTGTAAGAGAGTCATATGCTGTTCTTGCAGCTACTATGTCATTTTCTTTATCAAGAGTTACTGTAACTATCGCCTTAATCATCGAAGATACAGCATCTGCTGCTTTAAGGTCTTCAAGCTTAGCTTCCGCATCTTCAAGTCTATCAAGTAAGGTTACATATTGCTGAGCATCAGAATCAGCATCATATGCTTCTCTTGCAGCCTTTATAGCAGCTTCACTGTCGAGAGTAACATCATCTATACCGCCTATAGCTTCGATAAGCTTATCAATGGCTTCGGCATGAGTTTTATCCTGTTCTTCCTTATCTGCTTCTTCTGCAAGCTTCTTATATTGACCTTCAGCATCGGTAAGAGTGCTGTATGCAGATGTTACCATAGTCTTCTGGTCTTCTGTAAGAGCTGCATATGCTGATTTTGCAGCGTCGATGTTAGCCTTACATTCTGCTGTAAAGGTTACCTCGCCGATTTTTTCAACCAATGTCTTAAAGTTATCAGCCGCTGCTGTGTCAACCGCCAGCTTATAATCAGAATGAGCTTTTTCGAGAGCTTCGTACTTTTCGCCGCTTACAAATTCTTTGGCATCGCCGAGCTCGTCATATGCAGTCTGAGCAGCATCTATCTTATCTTTGCAAGCGTTGGTAGCATCAACTTCGCCGATTGCGTCAATCAAATCCTCTACTGCTTTAGCTTTCTTAATAAGTGCAAGCCTAGCTTCGGCAGCAGTCAAATCTTCATAATTTGTAACGAGGTTCCTCTGATTCTGACTTTCAAGAGCATTGTATGCACTTCTTGCAGCTGTGATAGCAGATTCCTTATCAAGTGTAACATCACCGATTGCATCGATAAGAGCGATTACGGCGTCTGCCTTAGCTTTATCATCTGCATCAGCCTTCAACGCAGCGTAATCTGCCTCTGCTTTTATGAGCTTATCATAGTTTGTTACATCCGGTTTAAGGTCACCGAGCAATTCATATGCTGTTCTCGCATTTGTAATCTTAGCATAAGACTCCGCTGTTATATCTACAGTACCTATAGCATCAATAAGAGCGATAACATCGTCAACCTTTTTCTTGTTTTCAACAAGCTCAGCATATTTTGTCTTTGCTGCTGTTAAGGTTGTATAGTTGCTTACAAGACCCTTCTGTGCTTCTGTGAGTGCTGCATATGCACTTTCTGCTGCTTCTATTGCAACCTTGCTGTCAAGTGTTACAGTACCGATAGAATTAATCTTAGCGATAACTGCATTTGCCGCATCTTGGTCAGCTTTGGTTGCTACAAGCTCGTTGTAGCTTGCTCTTGCTGTTGTCAATGCAGCATAGTTGGTTACAAGTTCCTTCTGTGCGTCTGTGAGTGCTGCATATGCACTTTCTGCTGCTTCTATTGCAGCCTTGCTGTCAAGTGTTACAGTACCGATAGAATTAATCTTAGCGATAACTGCATTTGCCGCATCTTGGTCAGCTTTGGTTGCTACAAGCTCGTTGTAGCTTGCTCTTGCTGTTGTCAATGTAGCATAGTTGGTTACAAGTTCCTTCTGTGCTTGCGTAAGTGCTGCATATGCACTTTCAGCATCTTCTATTGCAACTTTGCTGTCAAGTGTTACATTGCCGATAGCGTTAATCTTTGCGATAACCGCATCTGCTGCATCCTGGTCAGCTTTAGCTTTAGCGAGCGCATCGTATGTTGTTCTCGCTGTTGTCAATGTAGCATAGTTGGTTACAAGTTCCTTCTGTGCGTCTGTGAGTGCTGCATATGCACTT
>CAYRGA010000070.1:0-9431 GCA_964423705.1 uncultured Oscillospiraceae bacterium | reverse complement strand
ATATATTATAGCAACAAAAATTCAAATCGTCAATAATTTTAAATGTTCAAATTTTACATATATCCGCTTAAAGTTAGAAACGTTTAAGTTGGCCGAATACCAACTGTATCGGGCGACATTGTAAAATGCGTATGTAAATAATGCCTTATTTCAAATATTCTTTTCAATTTGCCATATTATTTTACCGCTTAATCCAAAGGACTTTAATCAGGCATTGATATTAAATAATCCTTACCTCGAAATATTCTGATTAATATTATCGAGGTAAGGATTATTTTGTATTCTATGATTAGATTTTAATTATAGATTCTTTATTTTTTGTATGTATCGTTTCGTTTCAGCAGATACAACTCCGCTCAATGAGAACAATGCAACCAAATTCGGGAATGCCATAAGAGCATTTACGATATCTGCAAGTGTCCATACAAAATCAGCCTTCAGATACGGACCGACAAAGACTGCAAGAATGTACAAAACTCTAAATGTCATCAAAACTCCCTTTTTATTTCCCACCAAATACTGTAAGCATTTTTCGGAATAATAATCCCAGCCGAGAATAGTTGTAAATGCGAAGAACACCAAGCTTATCATCAACAAGAAGGATGACACACTGTTTGAGAACGGCAAGCCTACATTAAATGCATGAGTTGTGACCTCAACCCCAACCAGTGTTTTATTCATAGCCGGTTCATACGCACCGGTGAGTACGATAGAAAGTCCTGTGATAGTACAAATGATGATAGTATCAAAAAATGTACCGGTCATACATACCAGACCCTGTCTTACAGGTTCCTTGGTTTTTGCCGCTGCTGCCGCTATAGGTGCAGAACCTATACCGGATTCGTTTGAGAAAATACCTCTGGCAATACCGTTTTGCATGGCAGCTTTCATGGTGATACCAACAGCACCGCCGAACACAGCCTTCGGACAAAAGGCGCTCTTTAATACCAAGACAATCGCACCGGGTACTTTGTTTATATTGCAAACAAGCAACAATATACCGCATACAAAATAGATAACTGCCATGAAAGGAACTACAAATTCGGAAACTTTAGCTATACGCTTAATACCTCCGATTATAACCAATGCGGCGAATAAAGTAACCAATATACCGGCAATTATTGTAGGCCAAGCATAAACTGTTTTGCCCAAGCTGAACGCAGTCATAGCATGTTTAGGATCAAAGAAATTCTGAACAGCGGAAGTGATTCCGTTAATCTGTGTCATTGTACCTATTCCGAGTATACCTACGAGCATGCCGAATATTGCGAAGAGCTTTGCAAGCCATTTCCATTTTTCGCCCATGCCTTTTTCTATGTAATAGAACGGTCCACCGAGAACATTGCCGTTTGAATCAATCTCTCTGTACTTTACTGCCAGCAGACCTTCAGCATACTTGGTAGCCATACCGAGAAAAGCGGCAAACTCCATCCAAAACAGTGCACCGGGACCTCCGGCAGCGATTGCGGTAGCAACTCCGACAATATTACCTGTTCCGATAGTCGCGGAAAGCGCCGTACACAAAGCACCGAAGCTCGTTACGTCACCTTCGCCGTCTTCCTCATTCCGCAGCATATATCTGAGTGCCTTGGGAAGATGCTTAATTTGAACAAAGCCTGTCCTTATGGAGAGTACGAAACCTACAGCTAAAATAAGAACTATAAGCGGTATTCCCCACACGTAGCCGTCAATTGTGTTTAAAATCCTGTTGAATGCTTCCATTATTAAACCCCCAAAAATAAAATATGTTATATATTTAACTTTCGCTTCGGTATAAAAGCGAAAAGATAGTTTTCGGAATCAACGCAAATAAAAAAAGCTGTCAACCCGCGTGACAACTTCAAAGAAAACAAATCAAAAGCTTATGTAGTCTTCGTCCTTTTGCCTGAGAGTTTCGGTTTAAACCTTGCCCCTTCGGCACTCAATCAAATGAGGTTCTCCGAAGTTCCCTAAATTATCAGTTTTTATTCTGATAATCTCAACGGGTTATATTTAATTTACGGATATAGTATACCACTATTTACGTTATATGTCAACCGCAAATATCGAAATCGGCAAATTAAACAGTATTGAGCCTGCCAGATTTACATTTTTTAGAGCAGGCTCAACAATTTACAACTATACTTCTATTACATCACCGGAATCCAGCATAAACAGATATGTTTGCTTAACCGTTTTCTTTAACGCTATTTCAAGTGCTGTTTTGTAGTATTTCAGCTGAGGAGAGTATTTTTCTTTGAGCTCGGATATATTTCCGTTTACACGGTCGGTTTTATAATCCACAATAACGATTTCACCGTTTTCTTCGAAATACGCATCCGTCATCCCCTGCACAACAACGTTATCATCCGTGTTTATATCGGGATTAAGCTCGCGTGCGGGCAGCAGATATTTAAAGCTGAATTCCCTTACAATGGTTTTGTGACTGCTTTTCATTCTTCTGCCAAGCTCACTGTTTAAAAATCGAACAATATTATCTGCCTTTATATACTCGGTATTTTGCACTTTTAAAAAGCCTCTGTCTGCCAGCTGTGATATTTGATTTCGTACATCTTGAATAGATTCTGTATGCTTAAAATCAAGTTTTTCCATTACCAGATGAGTAAATGTTCCGATTTCTGCGGCAGATGGTTTGCGATTGCCACATAATTCCGGCATTGCCAAAGTTTGCTTTTTATAAAAATCGAATGAGTTGTCGCCCTCCAAATCCATTTTTTTAAGCTCTGTAACCGATACATTTGACGGTGTTTTACAGAGAATTTCATATGGATATCTGTATTCAAATATTCTTCTGATATCCTCATTCGCATCTTCATCAGGTTCAAGGTCTGCAAAATCAAACTTTTGTGAAGCATCATCGGATTCAAGCACAAGCTGTGATTTCGGTATTATACAAGTGTTAAACACAGAACCGTCATTAACACTTGTATCGAAGCAATAGCCGTTTCCCATATCGCATGTTTTATTTCTCATGACTGCCGCCAGAATCCAATCCATATAGCTTTTGCAGTTCAACGTATATGATGCATCTATTTTCTGACCTGCAGAGGAAAGCATAGCCGCGATGGAATCGAGTTTTTTAGCAGGGTTTTGGCAACTGCCCGTTATGATAAGTTTTTCGCGTGCACGTGTAAGTGCCACGTAAAGTATTCTCATTTCCTCGGAAATAATTTCCGAATGCATTACGGATTTAATTGCGTTTTTTGAAGGCAGCGGATACGAAAAGCGCTTTTTGCCGTCATAATAATTAACTCCGATACCGTATTTCTTATGCATAAGCACCTTGTCGGCAGTATCACTGAAATTAAATTTTTTGGTAGCTCTGCACAGAAAAACCACCGGAAATTCCAAACCTTTGCTTTTATGTATACTCATTATACGGACGACATTTTCACTGCCGCTGAAGGATTTCGCAGCCTCCGTATCTGCCTTCCCGGATTTCAATGAGTCGATATAGCGCACAAAGTTAAATATGCCTTTAAATTCTGTTTGTTCAAAATCATACACACGGTTAAAAAGAGCCCGAACATTGGCTTTTTTAAGCTCTGCATTGGGTACAAACGATAAATACGACATATAATCGGTTTTATCTACAATTTCTCGGACAATTCTGTCAGCCGACATAAACCCCGAACGTTTGTAAAAATAATTTATAAAGTCGATAAAGCTCCTAAGCCTTTCGGAAAGCTCATCATTATTATTACGAGCATATTTTTTTACGGCATTATATATATACCCTTTTTTACCGCATATGCGTATATCGACAAAATCATTATCACTGAATCCGAAAACAGGGTGACGCATAACCGAAAGCAATGCTATATCGTCAAGCGGGTTATCGATAATTTTCAATATATTTATTAAAAAAACTATTTCAGGTGCATCGTAATATCCGGTGCTTACATCGCAGTACACAGGAATCGAAGATGCGGTTAATATATCATTGAATACATCCGCATAACCTTTGACGCTTCTGAGCAGAATGACAATATCCGAATATTTCACAGGTCTGGATCTATCCTCGGATTTATCGTATACCATATACTCATTGCTGTTTACCATGGCATTTATGCGGTTTGCTACATAGATAGCCTCCGCTTCAATACCGCTCAATTCTTCCGTGTCGTCATCGTCAATCGATTCGACAGTCGAATTTTCATCTATCACGACAACGTCAACCGAATTTAAATCATCATTAATATCTCCGTAGCACTTGTTGTCTTCATTATAATACAGAAATTCCTCGCTTGTATACTCAAGCTCACCGGCTTTTTCATTCATTAATTGCATAAAAATCGAATTTACACCGTTTAAAACCGATTTTCTGCTTCTGAAATTTTTATTTAAGAAGATTTTATTGAACGGCTCTGTTTTATTTCCGTCATAACGGCTGTAGCTGTCGGCTTTACTTTTAAAAAGACGTGGGTCGGCATCGCGGAATTTATAAATACTTTGCTTCATATCGCCTACCATAAACATATTTGGCTTTCCGATATTTTTCTTTGACACACAAGCAAAAATCGATTCCTGCACGCTGTTGCAGTCCTGGTATTCGTCTATATAGATTTCGTCAATGCCATCCATAAGCTTGACTGCTACATCGCTTTGCGAACCATCGGGATTTTTAAGGAGCTTCAATGCGAGATGTTCAAAATCCGAGAAATCAACAAGGCTTCGGCTTCGCTTTAAATCAGAATACACCATATCAAAATTAACGGTTATTTCGGCAAGTTTTTTAACAAAAACCTGCGATTTTTCCGTATCTTCACAAAGTGACGCATAATCACCGGTTATATAATTTTCCTTGATTTTTTTTAGTATATCTTTTGACATATTGCGGAAATACTTAATTTGCTCGCAGATTTCCTTATCGGCTTTCTTTGAAAACACCAATCGCCCCGCAATAAAGTTCGTTACTGCCCGATAAGCTTCATCCCATGATTTTGAATGTGCAATATATTCAAAAGAATTTTTTTCATCCAGTAGCAACGCCTTGGGCTTTTCAAGGTTTTCATCAAAAGCGCACAGCTTGTCAGCTTTTGTATAATATGCGATTGCCTGTTTCGACAAATCTATGGCTTTTTCAAGCAAATAATTAAAACATTCGGTAGTGTCGGTACCGTTTTCAGCGACATTGCGCATATATTCAATTCCGTCGGGAATACTCAGTGCAAAGTCATGGAGCTTTAAAATCAATTCTAAAAGATATGAGT
The DNA here is from genome assembly GCA_964423705.1 of uncultured Oscillospiraceae bacterium. Taxonomy (GTDB): domain Bacteria; phylum Bacillota; class Clostridia; order UMGS1810; family UMGS1810; genus CAKSIN01. Next base: position 4,218 of record CAYRGA010000070.1, on the reverse strand, counting down.
CATTCTTTTTTGTATAGCAATTTACAAGCTCGATAAAATCAGCATCATCATTTTCATAGTATTTATCAAAAATCTGTTCCAGTGCCTTATTTTTAAGAAGCTTAGCCTCTCCTTCATCGGCAGTTTTAAAGCCCGGGTCTAAGCCGATACGATGAAAATTATTTCTGATAATATTCAGACAAAAGCTGTGAATGGTACATATAGCCGCTCCCGGTATAAGTGCAAGCTGCTTATTTAAGTTATCCGTTTCTTCACCGGCTGCCGCACTGTCCAAATGCTCCATAATTTTAAGCATAAGCCTGTTTTTTATCTCGGCTGCAGCCGCATTGGTAAATGTTACTATAAGAAGGCGGTCAATGCTCACCTCACCTCTTACAACCTTTTTTATAATTCTTTCTGCCATGACAGCCGTTTTTCCCGAACCTGCTGCGGCAGAAACGATAGTATCTGCTGTCGAGATGTCAATTGCCTGCTGCTGATTGGTCGTCCACATTTATATCCACCTCCATTTTCGTCCAAATATCTTCAGGCTTGTCTATTGATTCAAGGTAATTATAGCTGTTCGTTTCAGACGACGAATCAAATCTGCATACCGACATGTATTTACAGTAATCGCATGGTGATTTGCCTGATTTTTTATATGGATTAATGCTGATATCACCATTAACCATGTCTGTGCAAATGTTTTTCAGCATTTTTTCAAGATATACATCCATTAATTTAAAGTTTTCAATGGAGTATTTATTGCGAATCGCAGCTGTTTTCTCATCATAGCCTTCAAGTACGGTTTTATCGTTTGCTATAATTCCGTTAAGCTTAAGTGCAGAATCAAGCTTCTTGCTTATTTCCTTATCATCAAGCTTTCCCTTTGCGGAAACCATGGGGTCATCTATCAAGAAATACAGTGCACCGCCGTGCCTGTAGGTGCTCTTGCTGTTTACAAACGCATTTAAATAAACAATAAGCTGAACATCCAAACCATAGAAAACATCTTCAAGTTTGAAGGTTTTACTGCCTGTCTTGTAATCCACTATACGTATAAAATCGCCGTCCTTACTTCGGTATATGTCCGCACGATCGATTTTACCCGTAAGTTTAACTGTTTTACCGCTTGACAGCTTTATCTCGATGCATCCCAAATCGGAATTATCCTTGAATTCCATTTCATATCCGAGAGGCTCAAACATAGAATTGACGATATGATTTTGAATCGCCTTTATACATGTAAAAACCGACCTATTCAATCGCTTTATGATATATATATTTCTTTTGTTCATGCTGTCATTTGAATTTATAAAGCTGTCCGTAAATTCGCTCAACATCTCATCAATCGACTCATGCAAGAAATCATCTCCGACAGCCTTGAAGCCTCCGTTAGCCTCGATTATCCTGCACAGCTTCTCTAATATTGAATGAGTTATATTTCCCACATCAAGGCTGTCAACAAGTGTATCCTTTTTTTCGGTAACATTGAGAATGTAGTCCATAAAATATGAATATCTGCATGCCATATATCGCTGTATTCTGGATACCGATGTGTATTCGTTGTCACCGGTAAGCAAACTGAGCCTATCACGATTCAGCTGCTGCGGAATATTTACTGCAGTATCGAATTTTTCAAGTTTATGTGTAAAATTCCCGTCCGTTTTGAAATAGTTATAAATATTCTTCCATACAGCATCCGTATGACCGAACTGTTCATATTCCGCTACGGCATCGGCGAGGTGCTCTCTGCATCGTTTCGGTGAAATCAACTGATTTTCAAGGCTTTTAATGTCGAAAAGCTGTTCGTTTTCAGACATAACCGTACATATTCGACTTATTATATAAGATTTCCTCAGCGGCTTAAAGTCATTTCCTGTACAAGAATACGAAACAAAAAGCTTTTCACTCGGAATGGTAAAAGCTCGGTATGCGGCAAACTGCGAATAATACGCCGCAATATCAGATGTAGTAGAAAAATTCACTCCGATATCCTTCATATGCTTTTTATCTCGGTCAGTCAGCACACCGTCCGCTTTCGGTACAACAGGGAAAATACCTTCATTTACCCCCAGTACGAACAATGCTTTAACTCCGTCCGCATGAGTTCTTTCGGTATTGCCTATGAGAACGCTGTCAACAGATGACGGAATAAAACCAATCTGATATTGTGAAAATGCCGTATACAATAAATTTCTGAATTCGGTTACATTTACAATTTTATCTCCGCATATAAGCAATATTTTAGAAAAGCTTTCGATAATAATGTCCCATATCTGCTCATATTCCTTTTTTAATTTAATTTCACCGTTTTCTTCAAATTCGCGGATATATTTCTCCAAAGTCTGCCTTATACCGAGCGTATTCAATAGTCCGTATAATTCGGAAATATTATCTCTTACCGAATGTCTGCCCTTGATTTTCTCGTGCATTTTCGCAAGTGGTAAAACGGATTTTTCGCGGATGCCGTTAAGGGCTTTTCTTTCGGATGAATCTTCATCGTATATTCTGTTTAAAAATGTATTCCAGCGGTTGTTGTCAAGCCATGAATTTTTTCTTATACCAGTTTTTAAAATATAATTCTCCAATATGCATATATCCTCGGGATTTTCAGCTAAAAAAGCCGTTTTAAGATAACCGAAAATGCTTTCATAACTGTAATCATTTATATATACATCAAGCAAGCTCAAAACAAACCGTATAATATGGTGATTGAGTATATCGGATTTTGTATCCATAAAATACGGTATATTATACATATCAAATATCCGCTCTATATGCCTGCCGTATGCATCCAAATCCGGGCAAATTACAGCTATATCCGCAAAGCGATAGTTGTGGTTTTGAACAAGCTTCATAATCGAAACAGCAGTACTTTCGGTTTCACAATACGGATTTTGAGCAGAAAAAATCTTCACATCACCCGACGGCGAAGTGCATTTTTCAAGCGGAAATTTATACAAATTTTTTTCAAGATGTGTTAAATCATTCGAGGTAAAGTGGCTGTCAGCCAGCTTAATAATCTCGGCTTTTTCCGCTATGGAGCTTTTAAGCGCGGCAATCGTATCGACGGATGGCATAAAAAGTACGCTGTTTTTATCACTGAAATCACAGCACAGAGAAATGTTTACTTCCATGCATTTTGCTGCCAGCTGAGAAATGACACTTAACTCCTGGGGTACAAAGTTTGAAAATTCGTCCAAAAAGATGTACTTGTCTTTATATATTTCGTTATCGCTAAGATGCTTTGCTAAAATAGTGAGTGCATCATCGGAATCGGAATACTTGTCCTGTATTTTCTTTTCATATTCGTCAAAAATATTGCTCAAATCAGAGAGCTTCATACTTAAAGCTTCGTCATCAGTCTGGCGTGAGCTGTCGCTTAATGTCTGCGGTGAAAGCATGTACTTTTTAAACTCACCTACGGTTTTTACACACAAATCAACAAAACCGTTTTGTCCGCTAACGCTTTTGAAATACTTAAATTCACCGTTTTTTAATATATCACTTACGATTAATGCCTTACCGACGGCATCGATTTTTTCATTTGAGTATAATCCCAGCCTTTTTTCCGTGACATGCGCAAGGCGCATAAAAGAAAGCACCTCAATGCTGTTATCTTTAATCGCCCCTACAGTTTCCAGCAATCTGCGTTCGGCAGCATGCGTATACTGCTCCGGAACTATCAATATTACTTCCCTTCCGCAATTGGTATACTCCTTAATCTTATCGTATATATATCGGCTTTTGCCGCTCTTACTTCTTCCGGTTATGATTTTAAACGCCATAATTTCACCTCAAAAACAGTATAACATTATTTTTTAAAAATTTCAACACTGTAAATGAAACGGTGCCTTTTGTCTATTTATAACTTAATGAAAAACTGCTGCATCCGTTTTATGATTTTATGTTTATGCAGATTCCCTTTTAGGAAATATTGTTGACAAAAGACGATAATGTATTTAGAATAGAAATGTAACTTGTTATACAACTAAAACTAACATAAATACTTTTTTCGGAGGTATAATATGGGATTTATGGAATCATACAAGTATTTTGAAAAAATATGGTATATAAAAAATAGGTAAAACATTTTATTTTAGGAATAATATACTTAAGTAATTTTTACCATTCTCTTGCTTTTGTTCCTCAAATGTGATACAATATGCGTAACGAACTCGAAAGAGGTATGATTATGAATTATATCAAAGTTTCACAAGCCGCTCAAAAATGGGG
>CAYRGA010000069.1:0-9769 GCA_964423705.1 uncultured Oscillospiraceae bacterium | reverse complement strand
GCCATAAAAAAGATTATGCCTTTGGTTGAAGAAATAAACCGACTGGAGGAAAGCATAAAGAGCCTCAGCGACAGCGAGCTTAAAGCGAAAACAGACGAATTCAGAAAAAGACTTGCAGACGGTGAAACTCTGGATGATATACTTCCCGAAGCATTTGCAGTGGTACGCGAAGCAGGTTATCGTGTGCTTGGAATGCGTCACTTTGACGTACAGCTTATAGGTGGTATAGTTCTTCATCAAGGCAGAATTGCGGAAATGAAAACAGGTGAAGGAAAGACATTGGTTGCGACACTTCCGTGCTATCTCAATGCACTTGAGGGCAAGGGGGTTCACGTTGTCACGGTAAATGATTACCTGGCGAAGCGCGACAGTGAGCAAATGGGAAAGATATATAAATTTCTCGGCTTGACAGTGGGACTTATCACTCATGATAAATCACCCGAGGAACGCAAAATAGCCTATAACTGCGACATTACCTATGGTACGAATAACGAGTTCGGATTTGACTATCTGCGTGATAACATGGTTATCTCAAGGGATAATGTGGTTCAGCAGAAGGGACACAATTTTGCGGTTGTGGATGAGGTGGACTCCATACTCATCGATGAAGCCAGAACGCCGCTTATTATTTCCGGTATGGGCGAAAATTCTACCGAGCTTTACAGTATAGCCGACAGATTCGCCAGAGGACTTAAATGCAAAAAAATAGTTGAGTCTGACGATAAAGTTATAGATGAAGACGGCGATGCGGATTACATTGTCGATGAAAAGGCACATACTGCCACGCTTACCGCCTCCGGAATAAAGAAGGCTGAGCAGGCATTTAATCTTGAAAACCTTTCCGACCCGGAAAACATCACTATATCGCATCACATTAATCAGGCGATAAAGGCGTACGGCATTATGCACCGTGATATGGAATATGTCGTAAAAGACGGACAGGTAATAATAGTCGATGAATTTACGGGCAGACTAATGCATGGAAGACGTTACAACGACGGACTGCACCAGGCGATAGAAGCTAAAGAGGGTGTGCATATAGCACATGAAAGTAAAACACTTGCCACAATTACATTCCAGAACTTTTTCAGGCTTTATTCCAAGCTTTCTGGTATGACCGGTACCGCTGAAACTGAAGAAACTGAATTTCAGGAGATATATAAGCTTGACGTTGTGGTTATCCCCACAAATGAGCCTATGATAAGAATTGATTATCCGGACAGCGTATATAAAACCGAGGCTGGAAAGTTTAAGGCGGTTATTGAGCAGATAAAAGCATGTCATGCAAAGGGACAGCCGGTTCTCGTGGGTACCGTCACTATTGAAAAATCCGAGCTTTTAAGTAAATTGCTTAAGCGAGAGGGAATACCGCACGAGGTATTGAATGCTAAGTATCATGAAAAGGAAGCTGAGATAGTCGCTCAGGCAGGCCGCAAGGGTGCTGTAACCATAGCAACCAATATGGCAGGCCGCGGTACTGATATTATGCTCGGTGGAAATGCTGAGTTTATGGCAAAACGTGAAATGAAGAAAATGGGCTTCGAGGATAATCTCATACTTGAAAGTACAGGACTTTCTGATACGGATGACGAGGAAATCCTCAATGCACGTAAGACCTTCAGTGAGCTTAAAGACAAATTTAAAACTGAAATCGAAAAGGAACGTGAGGACGTAAAGGCTGCGGGCGGACTGTTCATCATAGGTACGGAACGTCATGAATCACGCCGTATAGATAACCAGCTACGCGGACGAAGCGGACGTCAGGGCGATATCGGTGCTTCAAGATTCTATATTTCGCTTGAGGATGATTTAATGCGCTTGTTCGGCTCCGACCGTTTGACGGGAATCGTAAGTGCTATGGGACTTGCCGATGACGAGGCGATAGAGCATAAAATGCTGTCAAATGCGATTGAAAATGCACAGAAACGTGTCGAGGGCAGAAACTTTCAGGTTCGTTGCCATGTGCTTAAATACGATGATGTCATGAATGTACAGCGTGATACCATATATAAGCAAAGACAAAAGGTGCTTAACGGCGAGGATGTTACCGATTCCATTAAGCATATGGTTGAGGAATTTGTGGAAAATACCGTCAATTCATACACCGGAATCGAAGATTATCCCGATAACTGGAATCTTGCAGGTTTGATAGAGTATGTGGAGCATATTTTTGTTCCTCAGGGTACTCTGACCTATACTAAGGATGACTTACAGACACTTACAAAGGATAAATTAAAGCAGCAGCTTATTGATATTGCCGAAAAACGTTATGATGAAAAGCGTACAGAATTTGGCGATGATATGATGAAGGAAGTACAGAGAGTTATTCTCCTGAAGGTTGTTGACAACAAGTGGATGGATCACATCGATAATATGGATCAGCTTCGTCAGGGTATAGGCTTAAGAGCATACGGAAACAATGACCCGGTAATAGAGTACAAAAATGAGGGTTATGCCATGTATGAGGAGATGCTCGGTGCGATAGGTGAGGACGTTATCAGAATGTTGTTTAATGTCAGAGTGGAAACCAAGATTGAAGCTAAACAGGAAAATATACCTATGACAACAAATAAAGACGAAAACGGCGTTAAGCAGCCGCAGACACGCTCCGGTGCCAAGGTCGGCAGAAACGACCCTTGCCCGTGTGGAAGCGGACTTAAATATAAAAAATGCTGTGGTAAATAATAAAAAATATAATTGACTTAAGGGGTGATTTTTTTGCTGGAATATGATGAATATAAAATCGAGCTTTCAGTTATGGAAGCAGGCATAAAAGAACTGAGGGATTCACTTTGACATCGCAGGTGCGACGGAAAATGTGAAGCAACTGGAAGAAAAGACTGCCGAAGCGGGATTTTGGGATGATATGGAAAACAGTCAGAAGATTCTGCAGAAGGTAAAAAATCTCAAATCAAAAATAGAAAAATACGAAGCACTTTGCAATGATTATGAGGATACCATGGTTCTCATCGATATGGCAAATTCCGAAGATGATGATTCATATGTCGGTGAAGTGGGAGAGAGTGTCAAGAGAATCAGGAATAAAATAGACGAAATGACACTTCAAACCCTCCTCTCAGGTGAATATGACAAAAATAATGCCATTGTATCTCTGCATGCCGGTGCGGGCGGAACAGAAGCCCAGGATTGGGTGGAAATGCTACTGCGTATGTATACACGCTGGGCAGAAAGAAGAAATTATTCTGTGGAAACCCTGGATTTGCTTCCGGGTGATGATGCCGGTGTTAAAAGTGCCACAATTCTTGTTTCGGGAGAAAATGCCTATGGGTATTTAAAGAGTGAAAAGGGAGTTCACCGTCTGGTCAGAATTTCGCCGTTTGATGCGGCCGGCAGACGTCATACATCCTTTGGTAGTGTGGAGGTTATGCCGGAGTTTAATGACGATATTCAGATAGATATTCGTCCTGAGGATTTAAGAGTCGATACCTATCGTGCGAGCGGTGCCGGCGGTCAGCACATAAACAAGACGGATTCGGCCATAAGAATCACGCATTTGCCTACAGGTATTGTCGTATCGTGTCAGAATGAGCGTTCTCAGCACAAAAACCGTGATACGGCAATGAAGATGCTTAAATCAAAGCTCATGGAGCTTAAGGAACAGGAAAATCAAGCAAAAATAAATGACATCAAAGGTGTTGAGAAGGAGATAGGATGGAGCAGCCAGATACGAAGCTATGTTTTTCATCCGTACAATCTTGTCAAAGACCATCGTACAAATTATGAGATGGGCAATATAGGTGCTGTTATGGACGGTGACCTGGACGGCTTTATTAATGAGTATTTGAAAAAGGCAAATTTAGGTACACTGAATTTAAAATAAACGGAGGATAAAGATATGAAAAAAAGTATTGTTGCCGTATTGGCGATGAGTGCGGCTGTGACTGTTTGCGCTTCGGCAAACGCATATGAGATGATAGCTGTAGATAAAAATACAATAAATATTGTAGTAGACGGACAAAGGGTTATAGCCGATAACTTTTTGTACAATGATACCACATTCGTGCCTCTCAGACGTGTAGCCGAGATGCTCGGCAAAAATGTCGAATATGTCGAAGAAGGTAATAAAGCACTGATTACCGACAGCGACGCTCCGAAAACATCGGACATTAATTCATCCGTACCGACGGAAGACTTCGACACTTCCATAAGTGTTGAAAGAAACACCATGAATATATATGTGAACGGTGTTAAGGTTGAGGCTGACAACTTTCTGTATAACGACACTACGTATGTTCCACTCAGAATTGTAAGTGAAATGTTTGAGAAAAACGTTGATTGGGACCAGGTGACAAACACTGCTTCGATAGGAACAAAGGCATCGTCTGTATTCGACGGCGAGGTTCTGGGCACGATAGACGGAAGAAACTACACGACTGCTATCTTCGATGGTTATAAAAGGCTGTACACTGCAGGAGGTCTTTCTGTATCCGATGAAGAATTGGAAAGCATTGTTACAGACCAGATAAAATATGACTATGCCATAATGGATTTGGCGATTGAAAAGGGCATTACCGCAGGTGTAAGCTTTGAAAATACTTACGCAACTAACTTGGCAATGTATGAAGCTCAGAGCGGCGGCGCAGAGAACTTTAAAAAAATGATGGAGCAGTACGGCTATACATATGATATGTATCACTATACTCAGATGATAAATAATCTATTTGAACAGCTCATGGAGCTTGACGAATATGCGCCGACTGATGATGAAATTCAAAAATATTACAATGATAATCTTGAAACTTCATTTAAGTATGATGGCGTAAGAGCAAAGCATGTACTCATAATGCCTAAAGCGGATGAGAATGGAAACTCTACCGAAAAACAGTGGGATGAAGCACTTAAGACTGCGAAAAAGGTGTATGAACTTGCAAAGAAGGGAACGGACTTTGACGAACTTGTGGAGCAGTATAATGAAGACCCGGGTATGAAATCAAATAAAGACGGTTATACTTTCACAAAGGGAGAAATGGTTCCGGAATTTGAGGAAGCATGCTATTCCATGAGCCCGTCCGATATAAGCGAACCGATAAAAACATCGTACGGATATCATGTAATTAAGCTTGAAGAAAAGGTACCGTATTATGAGTTTAATAATGATGTTAAGGCGTTCATAATTGAACAGCTTTCTGCCGATAATCTTTCAAATTACCTTGACGGCAAAATAGAAACTGCCGTTGTGGAAACCGAAAAATAATTTATAAAATTCATCGATAATGTAAAAACCACTGCTCTCAGGCAAATGCCGAAGAACAGTGGTTTTAAGTTTGAACCGAAATAGAGTTTATGTTATATGGCTTCAACCTTAATTATGTTGGTATTTCCGGACGAACCGTTTGTCATTCCGCCCGTCATAACAATGTTGTCGCCCTCTTTTAAATCAAGTACATTTTTAGCTGCATTTCGTGCGTGGTAAAAAAGTACGTCGGTTGAGTTAAATTCTTCACTCAAAACTGGAGTTACACCCCATGAAAGAGCTAGCTTATACCATACTTTTTTATTTACGGTCATACCTACAATATCCATAGGTGCCCTGAAACGTGAAACCATTCGAGCCGTCATTCCGGAAACGGAGCACACAACTATCGCCTTGGCACCGATGTCCATTGCCATTCCACAGGTAGCGTGGGAGATGGCGTCAACCTGATTTTTAATTTTAAAGCTGTTGTTTTTAAAGCGTTTCTCGTAATGAATGTGATTTTCTGTTTCTTCTACAATCTTCGCCATGGTTTTCACGGTTTCAACAGGGTATTTACCCGCAGCCGATTCACCCGAAAGCATAACTGCACTTGTACCGTCATATACAGCGTTTGCAACGTCTGAGATCTCGGCTCTGGTAGGACGCGGATTGTGGATCATAGATTCAAGCATTTCAGTAGCAGTGATAACACGCTTTCCGAGCAGTCGGCACTTGGTTATGAGGAACTTTTGAATTGCCGGAAGTTCCGCAAACGGAACCTCAACGCCCAAATCTCCTCTGCCAATCATGATTCCGTCACATTCGGTACATATTTCTTCGATGTTATCTATACCGGTACGGTTTTCAATTTTGGCTATGATACCTATGTTTTCACCGCCGTTTTGAATTAAAAATTCCTTTAAATCAAGGATGTCCTGCTTCGTGGAAACAAATGATGCAGCTACATAATCGACATCGTTTTGTATGCCGAAAATCAAATCCTCTTTATCTTGATCGCTCAGGTATTTCTGATTCAAAACCTTGTTCGGAAAATTCATGCTTTTTCTGTCTGACATAACGCCGCCGGCAGTGACTGTGCAGATAGCATCGGTAGAAGTTAATTTATCTACCTTAAATATAACCAAACCGTTGTTTACCATAACGGTGTCGCCGACCTTAAGGTCGTTTATCAAACCGTCATAATTGACCGAAACTATGCTTTCGTCACCCTCAACATCGTTTGTGGTGAAGGTGAATTTATCACCGTCGTTTACGGTTACTTGATGATTTTTAAAGGTTTTTATTCTGTATTCGGGGCCTTTGGTGTCCAGCATAATTGCAATAGGCATATCAAGCCTTTCACGAACCCTTTTAATCATGTCAAGTTTTGCCTTGTGTTCGGCATGAGTGCCGTGTGAAAAATTAAGCCTTGCGAGGTTCAGTCCGGCCTTGCACATGCTTTCAAATACCTTTTCGTCGCTGCTTGCGGGACCTATAGTACATATAATTTTTGTTTTTCTCATAATAATTCCTTCGTTCGATAAAATATATTTTGTGTGATATATGCTGCGCAAAATGATATTTATAGTGTGTGTATTATTTAAGCAGCATATCCATAATCTTGCTGTTTCTCTCAAGGAAAGCCGCTCTGTCTTCGCCGTTTAAGGTGTTGTGCGAGAGCTTTGCCATGTCAACGATATTTTTGCATATAAGCTCCTTAACCTCAGGGTTGTCAGTTTTTAAAACGTTGTTTACCAATTGATTGCTTGCATTTATAATTAATGTTTCCTCAGGCTTCGGCATGTTCGGAAGGTTCATTCCACCGTACATTTTCTGCATTTCCTCCATGCGTCTTGCTTCTTCGCTGAGTATATACATCGCCGGTATTTTTTCGGATTTCAGTTTTTCGATGCTTATCTTGGCTCCGTCGGCATAAGCAATAAACAGTTCTTCAAGCTCTTTGGCATTTTCCGATGAATTATCACTGCTGTCCTTTAAACTGTCGGCAATGTAAGAGTCAACACGCTTGAATTTCACATCGGAAATTTTGTACTCAATAAAACTTGAAAAATGATTGTCTATCATATTTGTAAGCAAAACAGGCTCAATGCCTTCTGTTGCCAAAAGTTCAATGTATTGACTTTGTGAGTTTTGGTCGGTTACATAGTATACTTCTTTGTTTTCGCTTTCTGTGAGCTCTTTAAGCGAAACATAGCTGTCGTCAAGCTTTTTAAAAAGAATTATATCTTTTACTCTGTCGTAAAATTTATCGTCACGCATACATCCGTATTTTATGAATGGATTTATATCGTCCCAGTATTTGGCGAAATCGTCTTTCCCGTTTTTGTAGATAGAGTTGAGCTTGTCTGCGACTTTCTTTGTAATATGAGCGGATACCTTCGCTACATAACCGTCGTTTTGCAAAAAGCTTCTCGATACATTCAGCGGCAGGTCTGGACAGTCGATTACTCCCTTTAACAGCATCAAATACTCAGGAATTACCTCCTTAATATTGTCTGCGATAAATACCTGATTATTATAAAGCTTTATCTGACCTTCGATACTCTGAAATTCATGGTTCAGTTTCGGAAAATATAAAATACCCTTTAAGTTAAACGGAAAATCCACATTTAAGTGAATCCAGAATAACGGGTCGTTCATATCAAAAAATACCTTATGATAGAAGCTTTTATATTCTTCGTCGGTGCATTCGGAAGGATTTTTAAGCCAAAGAGGATTTGTGTCGTTTATTGGTGTGAGTTCCTTGTCCTCTTTATCGCTTTTGTCAATGAGGTATATCTCAATCGGCAGAAAAGCACAATATTTATTCAGAATTTCACGTAATTTGAATGTATCCAGAAATTCTTTCGAATCATCTGAAATGTGAAGGGTAATGGTGGTACCGCGTTCGCATTTCTCACTGTCGGAAATCTCAAATTCTGTGCCGCCGTCACTTACCCAATGTACGGCTTTTGCGCCGTCTTTATATGAAAGTGTATCAATTTCAACTTCGGATGCCGCCATAAAAGCACTGTAAAAGCCCAAACCGAAATGACCGATTATATGGCTTTTCTCATCCTTTTCATCCTCATATTTTTTAATAAATTCCTCAGCGCCGGAAAAAGCCACCTGATTTATGTATTTTTCCACTTCTTCTTCAGTCATACCGATTCCGTTGTCGGTAACCGTGATTATGCCGTTGTCCTTATCAATCTCAACTTTTATTTCAAATTTCTCGCTTATGTCTGCTTCGCCGATGGCACTGAGCTTTTTAAGCTTCATTATGGCATCCTGCGCATTTGAAACCAGCTCTCTTAAAAAAATGTCGCTGTCAGAATACAGCCACTTTTTAATTATTGGCAGTAGGTTGTCAGTATGTACCGAGATTTTACCTTTAGCCATTGTACATCACTCCTGTATAAAATATCAAGTGCCTGTTTTTGGCACTATTTCACTGCTTAATATTATATATCCTTTTTGCGGTATTGTCAAGAAATTCAAGCACAAAAGATGTGTCCTTTTATATTAAAAACAATATGGATTTTTCGAAGCAAGCATCACAGGCAATGTGACGGCTTGAAACAGGCATACGAGAGCAAAAGGGCATTAAGGCAATGGCACAGGCAAGCGTCGACCTTTTGGCAGTGCGTGAATGTAACGAGAGGATAAAGCGGTATCAAGATAAATATTCCGAAATATCCGACATCACAGGCATTGCACAGGATAAAAAGCGTATGACGTTGACAAAGGGTGCGGATAGCGGTAAAATAAAAGAGAAATAAATACTGCCGAAAAAAGAAACGACTGCAAATAAAATTGTTGCGATTGGCAAAAATAGTGATATATCTTCAAATAATATTAACGCTAATAACCAAAGCTTACGAGGAAATACGGCAAAAGTCTTGATAATACCAGCCAAGCATTTATGAATACAAGTTTCACGCAAGACGAGTTGAAAATGATGGACAGAAAACAACTTGAAACTGCTTCAACAAATGTATTTATTCAAAAGAATATAGCTGATGGTTTATCATTTACCGAAACAAAGAAAAGGGCAACAGCATTGATGGACGGAAATATGGATGCACAGTTGCGGCGGTATATAAAGAAATATGGCAGAACTTCATCAAAGCAAATAAAGCCTGACAATATTGTTGATGGACATTCCGGAACACCTAAAAAAGCGAAACCTAACACTGTAATTGACCATAAAACATCTGAAAATCAAGTTGATATACGTAGTTTTTATGGTTCAGACGGATACAAGAAAAAGGATATACATACGACCGACCACGGAAACCCCAAACAGCACCCATTTGGCACTCACGGTGAATATGCAGAAGATTACGAATGGGACAACGATGGCAGATTGAAAAATAAAACACGGCGAGAATTGACCGAAATTGATGGAGAGGAAAATAGTGATATATTATGAGCATTGAAACATTAAAACAAACAGTTGCATCTTGTGTAAACGATATTTTCTTTGATTTTAACGGCAAAAAATGTGGAATAGCAGAGACAATCCCAAATTTTGTGTAAAGTCTTGAACAGACCTCCGAAATGGTGTAT
>CAYRGA010000068.1:0-9777 GCA_964423705.1 uncultured Oscillospiraceae bacterium | reverse complement strand
AAGTAATGTTGATATAAGCTCGCTGTTCGGCATTGCACTGAGATATGACGGCGGAACATCCAAAACCGTTTTGCATCCGAAAATACCCTCTTTGTTCATTCTGAATGCCGCACGCGCATACGCTACCAGTACAGACGCGGTAAATTCGGGATTTGAATCGAGTTTCAAACTGTATTCGATAATGTGCTTGTTTTCACCGTTGAATCCTGTTTTTCCGCATCTTATCACAAATCCGCCGTGAGGTATTCCGCTGTGGTTTTTATTAAGCTCCTCCTCCGTTATGAAGTGAACCGTTGTGTTGTAATCCGCAAAATAATTCGGCATTGTTTTAATTTGATTTTCTACACTTGCCTTGTCCGCTCCGTCCTCAAGCACAACAAAGCATTCTCTTTCGTGCTTTTCACCGGTTGTGAGCTTCGGATTTGTACCGCTTCTTACAGCATTTAACGCCGTATCTATCGGAATGGTGTACTGCCTTGCATCCTTTACACCGTCAATTCTTCTTATCGCATCGGAATGCCCCTGGCTTACACCCTTACCCCAAAAAGTATAATTTTCACCGTCGGGCAGTATCGACTGCGCATAAAGGCGGTTAAGAGAAAACATTCCCGGATCCCAGCCCACCGATATTATAGCCGTTTTTCCGTTCGGCTTGGCGGAATCATCCACATTTTTATAGTGCATCGGTATATTTGCATGAGTGTCGAAGCTGTCGATAACATTGAAGTCCTTCGCCAGAGCAGGAGTCTGAATCGGTAAATCCGTGGCACTTCCGCCGCAGATAATCACCACATCAATGTTTTCCTTGTGCTTTAAGATATCGTCGATACTGTATACCGCGACTTCCGTTACAGGCTTTAGCTCAGACGGATTTCTGCGAGTAAAAATACCGTACAGCGAGATATCCGAATTTTGAGTTGCCGCACATTCCACCCCTCTTCCCAAATTACCGTAACCTACAATAGCAATGTTTGTCTTCATTAAAACTCACCTCTGTAAAATTTATCTGGTATTAGTATATCATATTTTTAGGTAAAATTACAATGTTAAATTATAATAAAATTGACAAATCGATTTATAAAAAGTATAATCATTTATATAATAAATTCGACGTATTTAATGCTTTTCCACATATACGCCGTACAAATATTACATAAAAAGGATGTGCTTTTTTGCGAATAGATAAATTTTTGTCAAACAGCGGCTTCGGAAGCCGAAAAGAAATAAAGGCACTTGTAAAGAGCGGTGCAGTTATCTCTGACGGAAAAGCAGTGACCGATTCCGCTATGCATATAAATGAAAATGAAGTTGTTGTCACCGTAAACGGCGAAAGAGTCAATTACAGTAAATATGTTTACTTGATGCTGAATAAGCCGGCAGGGTACGTAAGTGCCGTGTATGATAAAAAATTGCCTGTTGTCACAGACCTTGTGCCGGATAAATACGCTCACTTTGACGTGTTTCCGGTCGGACGGCTCGACATAGACACCGAGGGACTTTTGATACTTACAAACGACGGCGCACTTTCGCACAGGCTCCTTTCTCCGAAAAGCCACGTTGATAAGGTCTACTTCGTCACCTCCGCACATAAAGCGGCAAAAAATGCCGAACAGCTTTTTAAGGAGGGCATCACAATCGATGATGGCTATAAAACCATGCCCGCCGAGCTTGAAAGAACCGATAATGATACCGAATATCTCCTTACACTTCATGAAGGGAAATTTCATCAGGTAAAACGAATGTTTAAGGCAATCGACAATGAAGTTGTGTATCTGAAAAGAATAAAAATGGGCGGCTTGATGCTCGATGATACCTTGGAAAAAGGCGGTATCAGAGAGCTGACACCGAAAGAAATAACACTCTTGGAGGAATAGTAATGAATATCGAACAAAGACTTTGCAGCGAATTTAATTTAAAGCCCCAACAGGTGTCTAACACCATAAAGCTTATCGACGAAGGAAACACTATCCCGTTTATCGCCAGATACCGCAAAGAAGTAACAGGCTCCCTCGACGATGAAGTATTAAGAAACTTTGATGAAAGACTTAAATATATGCGCTCGTTTGAAGAAAGAAAAGCGGAAATCATTAAGCATATATACGAACTCGGCCTTTTGACTCCTGAACTGTCCGAAAAAATTGAAAGAGCAAATATATTGCAGGAACTGGAGGATATCTATCTGCCATTCAGACCTAAGCGCAGAACCCGTGCTACAGTCGCTAAAGAAAAGGGCTTGCAGCCGTTGGCGGACAGAATATATTTGCAGACGGATAAGACGGGAAGTCCACATGAAATCGCCTCGGAATACATCGATGCCGAAAAGGGTGTCGATACAGCAGAGGATGCTTTGAAGGGCGCGATGGATATAATTGCGGAAGCAATATCAGAAAATGCCGACTACAGAAAGGAAATTCGTAGCATTACACAAAAAAACGGAATCCTTGTGTCAAAAGCATCCGGCGAAGAGGACAGCGTTTACCGAATGTATTATGAATTTTCGGAACCTGTCAAATCTATTGCCAACCATAGAGTTTTAGCAATAAACCGTGGTGAAAAGGATGGCTTTCTCAAAGTAAGCATAATCTCGGACGAAGACAGAATCATTGCATTTCTTTTAAAGCAAATACAAAGAAGCTCCATATACAGTGATATAATAGAAGAAACCGTTAAGGATTCATATAACAGATTGATAAGTCCTTCTATTGAACGCGAAATCAGAAGCTCTCTCACCGAAAATGCGGAAAAAGGCGCGATAGATGTTTTCGGTGATAATTTAAAACATCTGTTGATGCAGCCTCCCATTAAAAACATGACTGTATTGGGACTTGACCCCGGTTATCGCACAGGCTGTAAGCTTGCGGTGGTGGACGACACAGGCAAAGTGCTTGCAACAGACGTTATTTACTGTACCTTAGAGCATCACGACATTAATAAAAGTGCTCAAACCGTTAAAAAGCTTATAGAAAAATACGATATAAATTTGATATCCATAGGAAACGGAACCGCTTCAGGCGAATCCGAAAAATTTATCGCCGATATTATAAAAGATATGGACAGAGATATTCATTATATAATCGCAAATGAAGCGGGTGCATCGGTTTACTCCGCATCAAAGCTGGGAGCCGAGGAATTTCCCGATTTTACAGTGGAACAGAGAAGCGCGGCGTCCATTGCACGAAGAATCCAGGACCCTCTTTCCGAATTGGTAAAAATAGATCCAAAGTCAATCGGCGTGGGACAATATCAGCATGACCTTAATCAAAAACAGCTTTCCGAAACGCTCGGCGGAATCGTCGAAAGCTGTGTAAATAATGTGGGCGTTGACTTGAATACCGCATCATGGCCGCTGCTTTCATATGTTTCCGGAATTACGAAAACCATCGCAAAAAATATTGTGAATTATCGCGAGGAGAACGGTAAGTTCACATCCAGGAAACAGCTCTTGAAGGTGTCAAAGCTCGGCGCAAAAGCTTTTACACAGTGCGCAGGATTTCTGAAAATCACCGATGCGGAGGATGTACTTGACCGCACAAGTGTTCATCCGGAATCATATTCTGCAGCAAGAGCACTGCTTAACGCCGCAGGTTACAGCGAAAATGATGTAAAATCCAGAAAAATCGGTGATTTAAAAGCAAAGCTTAAGACTGTGGACACAGATAAATTTTTGTCCGAAAACCATATCGGAATGCCTACATTTAATGATATCACCGATGCACTGCTCAAGCCCGACCGCGACCCGCGAGATGAGATGCCAAAACCGGAACTCAAAAGCGAAATACTTACAATAGAAAGCCTGCGCCCGGGCATGCTTTTAAACGGAACTGTCAGAAATGTAATAGATTTCGGCGCATTTGTCGATATCGGTGTTCATCAGGACGGCTTGGTACATATTTCCGAGATAAGTAACTCCTATATTAAGCACCCTTCGCAGGTCTTGAGCGTAGGCGATATCGTCAAGGTTAAAATCATAGATGTAGATGTTGCTAAAAAACGTATCTCTCTATCGATTAAACAAGCATAACCGTATTTAAGCACTTATTGACATCGTAAAAAGTAAATTTACTGCAAAACGCCCGATAAACACATAAAATTCACTGCATTAAATAAGCATAAAAACGAATAAAACACAAAAAATTACTCTGTTATTTGTGCATAAACAACAAAGTTTTCAACGTCAAATACCCCTGTTGAACAGCACGGTAGCGAATTTATCAAACAATTAAACAAAAAATTACAAATCGTTTGTGCAAATATTATAAGCAAAAAGCCGATTTTTGAAATTTAAAAAATATTTTATGCAAAGTGTATAATTTATTTCGAATTTTTTGTGATTTTGACTATTGGAACAATTTTTCAAATATGTTATAGTATAAGTGTAATGAAAGAAGTGTACTTATACACATACAGGAGGTAAAGCAATGGCAAGCTTAAGTTTACAACACATATTTAAAAAATACCCCGGCGGTGTTACTGCTGTATCAGATTTTTGTCTTGATATCAAAGATAAAGAATTTATCGTTTTAGTAGGACCTTCCGGTTGCGGTAAGTCGACAACACTCAGAATGATTGCAGGTCTTGAAGAAATTTCAGAAGGTGAACTCTACATCGGAGATACTCTCGTTAATGATGTCGCTCCGAAGGACAGAGATATCGCTATGGTTTTCCAGAACTATGCTCTGTATCCTCATATGACTGTATTTGATAATATGGCATTCGGTCTTAAATTGAGAAAAGTTCCGAAGGATGAAATCACAAAAAGAGTTAATGAAGCTGCTAAGATTCTCGACATCGACCATCTTCTCGACAGAAAGCCGAAGGCTCTCTCCGGCGGTCAGAGACAGCGTGTTGCTTTAGGTCGTGCAATAGTAAGAGAACCTAAGGTGTTCCTCATGGATGAACCGCTCTCTAACCTTGATGCTAAGCTTCGTGTTCAAATGAGAACAGAAATCAGCAAGCTGCACCAGAATCTGCAGACTACATTTATCTATGTAACACATGACCAGACAGAAGCTATGACAATGGGTACCAGAATCATTGTTATGAAAGATGGTTTTGTACAGCAGATAGATACACCCGCTAAGCTCTATAATGAGCCTGTTAACATGTTCGTTGCAGGATTTATCGGAAGTCCTCAGATGAACTTCGTTGATTGTAAAATTGAAACCGAAAATAACGATATCGTTCTTAAATTTAAGAATGAGAAAATCGTTCTTCCGGAAGGCATCGCTAATAAAGTTAAAGATGCCGGCTGCGTAGATAAAGAAGTTGTTCTCGGTATCAGACCTGAAGATATGCACGATGAGGAAGCATTCCTTAATTCCAGTCCGGAAAGCGTTATTAATGTACACGTTGACGTAACTGAAATGATGGGTGCTGAAACATACCTGTACTTGAAGGTTGATGATACACCGTTTACTGCAAGAGTTAATCCGAGAAGCACAGCTCAGGCAGGTGATGATATTAAGATTGCTCTTGATCTTAATAAAATTCATCTCTTCGATAAAGAAACAGAAGTTGCTCTTTTGAACTAATTAATGTTGATTTTAAATGCGCTTGGTATTCAACCAAGCGCATTTTTTAACTCTTCTTTTCCATGTCGGTATTTCATTCCGCTGTCATTACTCCGCTAAATCGAAATCATATAATATTGTTACTTTTCAATAAATTTTTAATTGTGTTTTTGGCATTTCGCAGAAAAATTAATATCTTTATTGTAATTTACTGATTTTTTGGTTATAATTATAATGCTACATTAAATTAGAAAAATTAAAATACCAAAAATATCTTTATTCATACTATGGGTATACTATACCCTTTTGTTTGCGTATCACTATATTAGAATTGCAAAAAATGTGAATTCCAAAAATGGTGATATGCAGTAAAGTTATGGTATATTATACATTTTTCTAATTTTGTGTAGCAACAAATCAGAGTTTACATTTTTAGGGTGTGTAACTTCGATAGTTGCACACCTTTTTTAATTTACGGAAATGCGAAAGGAGATATTATCATTTTCACATTAAGGAGTGTGCGAATTTTTTATTATAAAGGAGAGAAGTTAAAATGTTAAAAAACAAGAAATTGCGGATAGCTCTGATTTGCGTGTTGGTTATATGTGTTTTCGGAAGTACAATATTTGCAAAGTCATTAAGTGAAACAGCCGAATTATTCTATAATAACATCAAAATCTACATAAACGGAGCTGAAATTGTGCCAAAAGATTCAAACGGTAATACCGTAGAACCATTTACAATGAATGGTACAACCTATTTGCCTGTTCGCGCCATAGCAAATGCTTTCGGTCAAGATGTAGAATGGGATGGAGCAACGCAGAGTATATATGTCGGAAAAAAAGACGAAACAAAACCGGATAACTATTTAGACAGAATTCAATATATTGAATTTAATATAAATACGACAGGAATCAATATGCTGACAATCAAAGTAAAAGATGAATGTAGAGATACTTTTGTTAATACCTATGTTGCATTAACCGACCTCGCTTTATACAAGTAAATACTAATATATAATACGACCGCAAACCTAAAATGGTTTGCGGTCGACCTTCTGCAAATGTATATACACATTGTATTATTGATTCTTTTCTTTTTCATATAGTTTTCTGCCCATAATGATTCCCATTACAGATGCCATCATCAATCCGCGCGTCCAGCCGCTTGAATCTCCCAAGCAATGCAGACCCTTAACGTTTGTATTCAAATCGACATCCATTTTTATTCTATTGCTGTAGAATTTCAGTTCAGGCGAATAAAGCAGGGTTTCATATGAAGCAAATCCCGGTACTACGGTATCCATTGCCTGAATAAAATTGATTATATTCGTCATAGAGCGATACGGCATTGCCGCTGTAATATCACCTGCGACAGCGTCGGGAAGTGTCGGCTTAAGGTTAGACTGTGAAAGCTCCTTTGCCCACGTACGCTTACCGTCCAATATATCACCGAATCTCTGAACGAGCAGATTTCCGCTTGCGAGCATATTGGTAAGCTCACCCACTTTTTGAGCATATGCTATAGGCTCATTGAAAGGCTCACTGAAATTGTGTGAGCACAAAATTGCAAGGTTCGTATTTGATGATTTTAATTCTTTATACGAATGTCCGTTTACAACTGCGAGATTATTATCGTAATTTTCCTGGCTTACAAAACCTCCCGGATTCTGACAGAAGGTTCTTACCTTATTTTTAAACGGCTTCGGATATCCTATAAGCTTGGATTCATAAAGCACACGGTTTACCTTCTCCATGATCTCATTGCGTACTTCAACCCTCACGCCGATATCCACAGTGCCCGGCTGATGTGCTATGTTGTGAGCCGCACATATTTTTTCCAGCCAATCCGCACCTCTGCGGCCTGTGGCAATGATGGTGCTTTCAGCGTGGATTTCTTCCTCCGAAGAACCGTTTGATATGTATATACCACGGCACGTATCGCCGTCCAGCATTATATTTGTACATTCATAACCAAAGATTAATTCCACACCGTTTTTTATAAGATACTGTTCAATATCATAATAAAGCTGCTGAGCTTTTTCTGTTCCCAAATGTCGTATCGGGCAATCTACGAGCTTAAGGCCCGCTTTTATTGCTCTTTTACGGATTTCCTTTACTTCAAGCTCATTTCCAATACCTTCGATATGTGAATCTGCACCAAACTCAAGGTATATCTTGTCCGCATAATCGATTGTGTTTTGAACCAATTCATCCCCGAGAAGCTGCGGCAAATCTCCTCCTACCTCACTGCTTAAGGAAAGCTTACCGTCAGAAAACGCACCTGCACCGGAAAAACCTGTAGTAATGTGACAATACGGCTTGCAATTTACACATTGCTTTGTTTTTGACTTTGGGCATCTTCTGTTCTCTATTGCTCTTCCCTTTTCTACAATTATTATTTTCTTTTTGCTTGAATTTCTTATAAGCTCAAGTGCCGTGAAAATTCCCGAAGGGCCTGAACCTACTATTACTATGTCTGCTTTTCTCATTAAATATCACTTCCAATATAATTTTTTATTTTTTCTATTTGCTTTTCTGCAAGCATGTAACCTTCATCATACATTGACTTAATCATAGCCGCATTATTTTCTGTCCTTTTCCATGACGATGTGTCGGTGGGACTTAATATAAACGCCTTACCCTGCTTTTCTAAGCTCCAAAGCTCCTCGCGCTGCGAATTGTACATATTGCTTCTGTTTAAAAGAGCCTTTTTAAAATTCGGATATTTGCCGAAAAAGAATGATGAAAGCTCCGCATCGCGTGACTTGGCTTTTTTGTATTCCGGCTCACGCGTAAGTACAACAATCAATTTGTCACAGCCTTTTTCTATGGCACGCATATAAGGAACGGAATCCGAAATACCGCCATCCATATATTTTTTGCCGTTTATTTCGGCAATCGGAAACATAATCGGCAGAGAGCACGAAGCGACAAGTACCTCCCATCCGTCACATTCCGGATTAACTGCCAAATATTCCGGCATTCCGGTTTGAACATTTGTAACTGCTGCTTCCAGTTCGCCGTTATATTTTTTAAAAGCCTCGTAATCAAACGGGACAAGCTCATCCGGTATTTTTTTAAATATATAATCAACATTAAATAAGCTGCGGTTCTTCGGATTAAGCATATGTCTTAAACCGGAGTATTCCTTTCGCGGAACATAATTTAATCCAATCTCCAAAGCGCGTCCCATCTGACCGGACACGTAGTTGACCGCGTTTGAGATGCCGGCGGAAGCACCTACAATGTAGTCTGCGTGTATGCCGTATTTCATAAGTACATCCATAACACCCACCGAAAAATAGGTCCTACTGGCACCGCCTTCCACAACCAATCCAATCACATTTTTACCTTCTTTCATAATAAATCCGCTATAGCGGCAAATTCATTCATATCCAGCGTTTCTCCACGCCTTTTTTCATCAATGCCTACCGTATTTAAAATGCTTCTTATTTCATCCTTGCTCATATCAAGCCAACTGCTGTTTGCCAAAGAATTAAGAACGGTTTTTCTGCGCTGTGCAAAGGAGGCACGCACCACCTTAAAAAATTTATCGGCAGATTTTACATTAACAGCAGGTATTTCGCGCATTTTAAGCCTTATAACAGCCGACGACACCTTCGGCTGAGGCATAAACGACGACGGCGGAACGGTGCAAACCATTTCAGGCTCGGCGTAGAAATTTACCGCCACAGTAAGTGCACCGTAGCTCTTGTTGCCGGGCTTTGCCGATATTCTTTCGGCTACCTCCTTCTGTATCATTACAGTGAGGTCGGTTATGGGTAAATCGGGCTCAATCAACGCCAATATTATAGGCGTTGTAATGTAATAAGGAAGATTGGCAGCGACCTTGACTTTTTGATTTCCGAATTCTTCTTTTACAAGCTCGGAAATATTTATTTTCATTATATCCTCATTTATAATTTTTATATTGTCAAATTCACCGACATTTTCTTTTAATATAGGAATAACCGTGCTGTCAATTTCAACCGAAACTATTTTTTTCGCACACATACATAATTTTTGAGTGAGAGTTCCAAAGCCCGGTCCTATCTCCAAAACATTTGAGGATGAATCTATTTCGGAACGGCTGATCATGCGTTCCAAAACACCCTCATCAATCAAAAAATTCTGACCCAGGGATTTTGAAAAATTAAATGTACTGTTGGATAAAATTGATTTTATAACAGCCGGCGATGTTAAGTTTTTCATTGCATCACTCCTAACATATATATTGTATAACAAAATAATTAAAAAGTAAACAC
>CAYRGA010000067.1:0-9942 GCA_964423705.1 uncultured Oscillospiraceae bacterium | reverse complement strand
ACTTCAACTATTTTTATATTATTATTTTTTGTAATTTCATAAACCGCATCTATAACCTTGGCGGTGTCTGCACCCGTCAGACCGTCACTGCGTACAGTGACACTTATCGAAGCATTGCTTATATAAACCACCGCATCCTCAAAGCCCTTGGCTTTGAGAGTAGCCTCGGCAGCCGCCTCCTGCGCCGCCGCTTCGGTGATTTCGGCAAGCTGCTGTTCGGCTTTCTTCTTAGCCTCATCCGAAGCTGCCGAATTATTGAGTGTTTTTTCCAAATCTTCCTTTGTTGCGGCACGAGCCTTCTCGCGTTCCATTCTGTATGCTGAAAAATAATCGTCTTTTTCGTTTGCGTTTTCATTCTCCTTATCCGCGGTACCCTTATCCTCGGCATTTACCATGGCGGTACCGCCGACTTCGGCCTCATCGCCGACATCAAGCACTGTTTTCTCCGAGGTATCATCGTATCGGTAATTAAGGTAGCCTGCCGTTGCAAGCATGAGCACAAGTGTAACTATAAGCAGCTGTTTCTTTTTTAATACCATAAACATATTAGTCCCCTCGTATAACATATTTGTGATTATTTTTAAAGAAAATCACATAAAAACTTATTATATAAGCCATATGAGAATAACAGGCTCCGTACAGACAGAGTTCACCGTTCATCACCTTGAAAGCTTTTCTTTCCGGCGAAAATTTTTCCGCTGTAGTCAATCCGACTGCAAAATTTTAACTTTATGAACCGCTACACCCAGCACAGCCGAAACCGCATCGGTTATCTCGGCATCAACGTCCGAGCTTCCCACCCCCTTTGCCACTATCATTACTCCGCGTACCTGCGGAAGTGTCTCCTCGTGTACAAAAGGTTCCTCTGTCCCGGACTGTTTTTTCATCACGGTGATATTTTCCCGAGAAGTTTCCGTGCCGCTTTCGCTTTTCGCAATTTTCTCGGTAACATTTTCGGTTGTTTTATGCACGCCGTTATTTTCGTACGTGATAAATACACTGACGTCGCTGACACCCTTTATTTTACCGATTATTTCAGACAATCTTTTTTCGATATCGTCATTTTCAACGGCGGTGACTTTTTCCGTTACGACTTTTTCATTCTTTTTTTCGGCGTTATTGTCGGTTAAATTTGAAATTAGCATCAATCCCGCTCCCACCGCCAAAAATGCAACAAAATATTTCTTATTTATCTTTTTTAATGAAAGGTTTTTAAAATCCATTTTTCACTCCGTAAATTTCGGTACAACACCGAAGCTTTCTTTTATATATGCAGCCATTTTGTCTTTTTCGCTGTCGGGTATGCCTTTTATGTGAATTATCACATCATCCTCACTTATCAAAACGTCCGCGATGGCATCACTGTCCGAGGCATAAGCCTCTATTTCCTTTTTCATGCTTTCCGCTGCCGCAGAATAAACTGCGCTGTCAAATGCTTCCTTGGCATTTTCCTCATATTCACGGTATTCGGATGAAAAGTTAAAATCAACCGACGGAATATTTAAATCTGCTGCATTAAGCGCACCGAGAGGTTTAAGCAAGGTATATAAAATACATATTCCCGATATAATTTTCACGACACGCAAATATTTTCTGTTCGGCAGCATAAGCTCGAACAAAGCACAGACAATCACCGCCGAGCAAACACTTAGCACATACAAATTTAGCCTTTGCATTTCACCCTCCGCCTGCAATAATAATTACCGCTATATTGAAAATAAACATCACACAAACAAGTATAACACAGACCATGATATATATAACCGTCTGCCCCACAGCCGAGATACAGCTGCATATGCGTTTGTCGCAAAAGGGCTCGGCAAGAGCGGCAACCGCCTTCAGTATAATTCCTATTGAAAAGAGCTTTGCCGCCGGAAACAGACATATGGCAAACAACGCCGCTATTCCTACGACTCCCATCACCCCTTTGAGAACCACTGCCGACGAGTATATGAGCTCGGCTGAATCTGCCAAAAAGCCGCCGACCAGCGGCAGCGAATGACCCAATGCATACTTGGCAGCACCGATACCCGACTTTGAAACCGCCGATACGGATATCCCCGAAAGTCCGGTAAGTCCGCTGAAAACCGTAAGCAAAAATCCAAGTATCCAAAACACGCTTTGTCTTACAAGTTCTATGAGCTTTAAAATATGTATTTCCGTAGAAATATTGTTTACAATGTACATTATTCCGACGAAAAACAGTATTTTAAGTACGAAGCCTCCGGCAAACTCCGCGACGACATTGACCATCAGCACAAATATTCCGTTTAAATTACCAATGCCCCTCGGCATTACAGCCGAGGCTATTCCAATATATGCCGGCACACTCAGCTTAACAAAGGCTATTATTTTCCGAGCCGCCTCGGATGCAATCTCATAAGAAGTTTTCAAAATCCCGAGGAGCAGTGCCGCAATTACGCAATACATTATCAAAAATGCGACATCACTGTTCTCCGACGACATATTTACCGCTGTTCCGCGTATGCATGCACTCAGCATTGCCATCGCGAAAATCAATATAACGGATGACAACGAGCTTCTTATATCCTCAAAAAAAATTTTCAAAAACCTGTCCGCAATGCTTTTATAGTCAGGTTCTTCACCGTTTATCAGTATTTCTGCAAGCTCACTTAATCCCATACCGGTTAAAAGCTCCGCTTCCTCGACCTGAATCTCCGGCATAAGCTTCAACGCTTCATTCTCAGCACGGGCGGGAACTGATGATATACAAAATAAAATCAATATGCAAATTGTATTTCCTAAATTTCTAAGTATTTTTCTCATTATTATCCCAACATTTTCGTTATGGAAGTAAAGATTCCGCCAAGGAGCGGAAGTGCCGACGAAAGCATAATCAGCTTTCCGGATGCTTCGACCGCCGTTGCTATAGCCTTTTCGCCCGCCTCCTCACATACATCCGCTCCGAAGCTTGCCGCATATGCAACCGCAATCGTCTTTACCACCGCCGTTATGCATTCTCCGCTTATACCGGAATGACTGCTTTGAAGCAGCGGACTTTTCATAAATTCCGCCGCAAGCGATGTGCAAAACAATAATACCGTACAGCAGGCGGCTATAGAAAGCATTACCGCACCGACCTTAAAATCCTGCCTTAACAGTATGCATAGTAACGCCGCACAAACCGCAAATACAGTTATTTTAACCATCATATGCCGAAAAGCCCCTTTACCGTTTCAAAAAGCGTGCTTATCTGCCGAACAACTATCAGCATAACGACAACCAAGCCTGCTATTGATACCATAAATGCCTGTTCATCTCTCCCTGACTGCACAAGCAGTCTGTACAGCACCGACACGATTATGCCGATAGCCGCTATTTGAAAAATCAACTCCGTCCCCATATCGGCCACCTAAAACAGCACGGCGCATATGAGTACGCCACCGTATATTCCCAGCATACCGGCAAGGCGGCTGTTCTTCCGTCGGCAAACCGCCGCCTCGTCCGCCAGCTGTTCAATCTTATTTTTAAGTGCTCTGAGTTGGTTTTTTTGCTGTTCGGCTTCGTATGCATAAAACATATCGGAGCAGGTTTTTAAATAGTTACAATCGGATTTTTTCAGGCACATCATTGGAGATGTTTTTTCTATCGCCACACTCCAAGCATCGGCTGCCTCCATTCCCTCGCCTATATACCGAGTTATCAATGTGTACAAATCGTTTACACATCCCTTGGTAAACGGCTGAACCCTGTAAAAAAGGTGTTTTACCGGTTCCATGGAATATTCAAGCTCATTTATGATAAGTTCCACCGAATCCGCCAAATTAAAAAGCTCGGTTTCCCTCGATACAAAGCATTGCGAAAAGCTGTAGCCTATGAGCGATGCCGACACCATGACCAAAAGCATCCCGATAATTTTAATAATCATCATTGTCCCTCCTGTATATTTTGTCTGTTATCCCTTTACCTTTCAGAAAAACAACCTTTTCAAAGCAATTATGAATATTTTCTTTTCCGTATTTGTACAGCAAATCCTTTAGGGTATTCGCATGAGCGGTGGCGATTACACTCACTCCGCTTTTAAGAGCTGCCTTAACCGCTTCAAAATCCTCCTCACTGCCGATTTCATCCGTAACCATAACTCTCGGCGACATGGCTCTAAGCATCATCTGCATAGCATCGGATTTTTTGTAGCCATCACATACAAAGGCACCGCACCCCACATCCAACTGCGGAACCGACTTGTACACCGCCGCAATCTCACTGCGTTCATCGGCTATACCCACCTTTTGAATACCGCATGACAGCTCACCGTCTGCAAGCATACGGCACACATCCCGAAGAACAGTGGTTTTCCCGCAGCCGGGCGGCGATGCTATAAGCACGTTATACACACAGCCTTTTCCGCACAGCTCGTCTTTAATGCTCGCAGCGCAATCCCTCACACTGCGGCTTACTCGCAGGCACACCGAGGAAATATCCTTAATATGACGTACTCCCGATGCATCAGCTACCGCCGTACCGCAAAAACCTATTCGGTGCCCGCCCGGTATTGTCACAAAGCCTTTTTTTATGGTTTCATTTACTGAATACAAGCTTCCCTGTGTCACCGAATCCGTGACTTTTTTTACGTCATTCACATCTGCAACAAGCCTTTTACCGTTTGCACAATCACGCAAAAATTCAAGTCTTCCCATAAAATCAGCCATAATCGGTTTTTCGGCTGTAATACGTACTTCACAGAGCTTTTCAGAGTGTCCCGCCGTATTTGTCAGCGAGTCAATCACCGTCTTTGGCAAATAAGGTGCAATGTCGTCCAAAATATCTTTTTTCATTTGTCCCACCTCACATTAGATATATTATTTTAAACTGCCTTATAGAACCATTTTATGAAAAATAACTGCTTAATTTCCGAAAAAATTTTTGGTATAATAATTACATGATTTAATCATCGTGTGAGTGTTCATACAGCCTGCGGAGCCTATCGGCATAAGGCTTCGCAAGCCGCAAGCTTCGCTTATAATCTCACCGCAATTTACGCACTGTGCTGTTGCCGCATGTATTGTGTGAAGAAGGTGTTTTAAGTGAAACGTGTTCAATCCGCATGCATTTTTCAAACTCTTATTTTCAGTCAAAAAGATGAGTAGCTTCTTTCTAAAGAAAGGCAAATCGCTTTGAACAAAGAAGAGGTTGAAAAGTACAAGGCTCATTTGAAAAAGAAAAACATCAGGTTTCAGATAACAGAGGAAGCCGAGCAGTCAGACGGTGCCATACTAGTCCGAGTGCGCAAGCAATACAACGACAAAGCCGATGTTTCCGAATATTTCTGCTGATGTAAAAGCCGTCCGTATTTTACGGGCGGTTTTATTATCGGAAAATAAGTATCTTACTGTGACCGATAAAATGTAAGAGCAAATAAAAAGTCAAAGTTTGCAAAACCCATACAAAAAATTTTGTTTGAAAATTATACGGAGCTTATACGCGATTGTGTATAAACTCCGAGATAACAATATAATCTTAATAATTTTAAAAAAGGACAAAAATCCAAAAAACATGTTGCGAACATATTGTATTCATCTATGTCCGTCACAGTGCTTTCCAAGCGGAATCAATCTGCCGACCTCTGCATATCGCATATTTTTGTCAATACATATGCGACTGTGCCCCCTATCGCGACAAGCACGCCGCAAATAACGGCATCGGCTTTGAATTCTGCGAAATTCGGAAAAATCATAACAACTGTCGCCGACATTACACCAATTATAACATGAGAAAACACGGAATAATGCCTTTCGAAAAGGCGGTTTATTATCTTTGACAATGCCGCCACGGTCACAAGAGCACCGACCGCCAAAGGAATCAACACCTTAAAATCAAAGGCGGATATTCCGTCAAGCATCGGTTGATACAAGCCGAAAAACAAAAGCAGTGTCGATGAGCTTAAGCCCGGAATTATAAAACTGAGCCCCCACAAGCTTCCGCCTATTAAAAATCCGACTGTCCCCTCACCCATTTTCAAATGTATATTCGACTTAAAAATACTGAGCAAGGTATATATCACCAAAAATCCCAGTACCATACCTATATATGCGTTTTTATTTCCGCCGTGCCTTCCGGCATCCTTCCACAGACTCGGGTAAGTGCCAATAATAAGTCCGATAAACAAAAATGTGGTCATCACACCGTTTTTATCGAAAAAGCCCGCTGCAAGACCGGAAAGTCCCACAAAGCCTATGCCTGCGCCCATTATAAAGGGTGCAAGTATTTTACCATGCCTTTTAATATTGTGCCGCGGATTTGAAAGTATACCCACAAGCGGCATGTACATTCCGAAAGAAACGCACAGAGTACCGCCGCTTATACCGGGCATAATCGCTCCGAAGCCTACTATTATCCCTTCCAAAAACCATATGATTTCTTTAATAAGCTTTTTTAACATATTACATCTAAACTCTTCATCAAACAATTTCAGATACAGTGTATTTTTTAAAATATTCATCATATCTGTCGGAGAAATACGTATCTTCCTTCTTCATATTTCTGATCGACTGGTGAACATTCATATTATTGTCGGCGGCATCTATAATGCACACAGCAATATTTGAGCAATGGTCGGAGGTTCTTTCAAGATTTGTGAGCAAATCCGCCCAGACAAATCCCGCTTCTATGGAACATTCACCATTTTTCAGACGCTTGATATGGTCATTTCTGAGCCTTGCCTTAAGACTGTCGATAACCTGCTCCAGGGGTTCTATATCCCGTGCAGCGGACAAATCATTTTTAACAAACGCATTGTACGAAAGAGAAAGTATCTCCGATACTGCGCTGCAAATGGTATTCAGTTCCCTCCTCGCAGATGAGCTTAACAGCATATCCTTATTTTGCATTTCCTCCACCGACTCCAAAATATTCACGCTATGGTCGGATATGCGTTCAAAATCTCCGATAGCCTTAAGCAATTTCGACACCTCGGAGCTGTCGCTGTCGCTTATCCGATAGCTGCTGAGCTTAACAAGGTATGTACCCAGAATATCCTCGTAATGGTCAGCCTTTTCCTCTGATTTTCTGATTTTTTCGGCTGTTTCGGGCTCGTATTTATTGAGCATATTAAGACTGCTTTTTAACGCTGTAACAGAGAGCTCCGCCATTTCGCATACAAGCTCATTGCAGCGGTTAATCGCAATGGGAGGAGTAACCAGCAGTCTCTCGTCAAGCTCTGTGACCACTTCCTTGCCCTGTGCATCGGGTACAAGCTTGATTGCCAGCTTTTCAAGAAATGCGGACATGGGCAGAAGCAAAATGGTACATGCTATATTAAATGCGGAATGCGCAACCGCTATGCCGACATAAGATGCCGATGTATCAAGTATAGCAGGCTTTAACAGTGCGGAAACAATACTGAAAACCGAAAGCCATATAATGGTTCCTATGACATTAAAGGAAAGGTGCACCACAGCGGCACGTTTCGCATTTTTATTTGTACCGAAGGACGACAGAATAGCCGTAATGCAGGTACCTATATTTTGTCCCATTATAATAGGGACAGCGGCACCGTACGATACTCTTCCTGTAGCTGAAAGTGCCTGAAGTATTCCCACCGAAGCGGAGCTTGACTGGATTATCGCCGTTAAAATCGTACCTGCCGCCACGCCCAAAATAGGATTTTTAAACATTAAGAACATATTTTGAAATGCCGGTACATCCGCCAAGCCGGAAACAGCCGCGGACATGGTATCCATACCAAACATCAATGTCGCAAACCCGAGTAGAATCGTACCTGTATCCTTTTTATTACCGCTTTTACCGAACATCAGCATACCCGTGCCGATAAGCGCCAGTATCGGTGTAAACGATGTAGGCTTTAAAAGCTGCATAAAAAGGTTATCGCTTGAAATTCCGCCCAAGCTCAATATCCACGCAGTGACGGTGGTGCCGATATTGGCACCCATGATAACGCCTATTGACTGCCTTAAGGTCATAACGCCCGAATTGACAAATCCGACAACCATAACGGTTGTAGCGGACGAGCTTTGAATAACGCTTGTGACACCTAAGCCTGTTAAAAATCCGGTGGTTTTATTTTTTGTAAGCTTAGCCAGAATTTTTTTCAGGCTACCGCCGGCTCTGCGCTCCAAGGCATCGCCCATTACGCTCATGCCGAAAAGAAAAAGGCACAAGCCGCCTATAAGTGT
Source organism: uncultured Oscillospiraceae bacterium (assembly GCA_964423705.1). Classification (GTDB taxonomy): domain Bacteria; phylum Bacillota; class Clostridia; order UMGS1810; family UMGS1810; genus CAKSIN01. The sequence goes on along the minus strand of CAYRGA010000067.1, from coordinate 1,789 downwards.
GAGTACATCAAAAATGTTCATTTAGTCACCTCTGTTTTTATTTGTTGTGACTATTATATCAGCATAGCGGCTAAGATGCGGTTAAGGGTGATTAATTTTATTTCTGATCATCCCTGCCGCACATTCTGTAACCGACCCCCAATTCATTTACAATGTAGTTTTTCTGTCCGGGCTTCGCACCGAATTTTTTTCGGATATTCGCCATATTAACCTGTAGCTTTTTTGTGCTGTTTAAATCATTATAACCCCAAATTTCCTTAATTATAGCCGAATATGTCATCACCTTTCCGCTGTGTACGGACAAAAAGGCTATGATATTGTATTCCGTCTGTGTAAGTTTTATTTCTTCCTTTTCTATAAAAACTCGTCGGGCATCATAATCTATGGTGAGCCCGTCAGCTTCAAATTTGCTTGATGAAGTGCTTGAAAAGCTGCCGTTTCTGATATTGCGAAGTGCCAGACGCACCCGCGCGACAAGCTCGGCAGAACTGAACGGCTTTGTCACGTAATCATTTGCTCCTGCATCCAGTGCGCCGACCTTATCCTTATCATCACTTCTGGCGGAGAGGACTATAATGGGAGTTCCGTAATTTCTACGTATGTCCGTCAGAAAAAGCATTCCGTCAAAGTCGGGCAAACCCAAATCCAGTATAACCAAATCGGGCTTGTATGACGAAAAGAGCATTTTGCCGTTTTGGCATGACTTGGCACTTATCGCCTGATATCCGCTTGCTTCCAGAAGTGCAATGAGCAGATTATTTATATTTTCTTCATCCTCTATGACCAAAATCTTGTATTTATTGTTATTCATTTTCGGCTTCCTCCGTTTTCAGCACAAAGCGGAACACACAGCCTCCGCTTTTTAAATTTGCCGCCGTTATCTCACCGCCATGAGCCTTTACTATAGCCGCACACACCGAAAGACCTATTCCCGCGTTGTTCTTTTTGCCGTCGGGCGGAACAGTGGTATCATAGGCAGCACCTGAAAATATACTCTTAATTCTGTTTTCGGCAATACCGCATCCGTTATCGATGATTTCAAACGCCACCTTTTCGTTTTCAAGCGTTACTTTGAGTCGAAGGTGTGTCATTCCGACCGCATGTTGAACGGAATTTTCCAAAAGATTTATTATCACCTGTTCTATCAGCATGGCATCCATGGGTATGAAAACGAAATCCTCCGGAATGTCAACATCAACCTTGGTATTCGGATATCTTTTGGAAAATTTAACAAGCACGGAATCCACAAGCTCATCCAGTGCGGTATTGGTTTTTATAATATCGACATTCGCCCCGTCAAGGCGTGTTACAGACAGCAGATTTTCAACCATTCTGCTCAGCCACTGTGCATCTTCGGTTATGCTTTTCAGCATTTGTCTGCACTGTTCCTCATTGAAATTTTCAAAATTATCGTAAAGTGCGGAACCGGCACCGTATATGGTGGTAAGCGGTGTGCGCAAATCGTGCGATACCGCCCTAAGAAGATTCGCCCTCATTCTCTCCTTCTCACTTTCCGCCTTCATAGCTTCCTGACGCTTGATTTTTGTTGTAAGACCGCAGGTAATCACTGTCACCACGAGCAATATCACAGCTGATATGATATTCTCCGGCACGGTAAAATCAAAGGCAAAAAACGGGAATGTAAATGCGAAGTTTACGGCAAGTACACTCAAAAGCGCGGCACTGACGCCGAACACATACCCCTGTGTCAGCACCGAAGTCAAAAAAACACCCAGCACGAATATCGCAGGTATCAAGGCGTTATCCTCGCCGTAAACATTTTGTATAA
>CAYRGA010000066.1:0-10075 GCA_964423705.1 uncultured Oscillospiraceae bacterium | reverse complement strand
CCACATGGGTTTTAACACCTCATCCGTCAGCTTCGCTGACACCTTCTCCTCAAGGAAGAAGGCTTCGGGCGGACAGGGTCGTCCGCACCTACATTATATTTGCAAATCATTTATCGAGCGATTAAATCATGTGAATTGTGCCACATGGGTTTTAACACCTCATCCGTCAGCTTCGCTGACACCTTCTCCTCAAGGGAGAAGGCTTCGGACGACCCTACCGATTGGCACCGATAATCAGCGCCCCTGCCTTTTATTGTTAAACACGATTCATCGTATCGTTCCGAATCGGGTAAAAGCATCAACCCTTAACTGCGCCCTGAGCTATACCCTCTATAAAGAATCTACTGCCGAAGCAATACGCAACAAGCACAGGAACGAGGGCGATAGCGGTACCGGCGAGCATGAGGTTCCATGAGGAAGCCGCTTCACCGGAGGTTTTAAGCGCCATAACTCCTACGATAAGTGTACGCTGTTCGGGGTGCGACATTGTGAATATCATAGGACTAAGGTATGCGTTCCATGAACCCTGGAATGCCAGCAGTCCCATAGTAGCGAGAATCGGTACTATCATAGGAATGATGATAGACACGAATATTCTGGGGAACGAGCAGCCGTCGATTTTAGCCGCCTCATCAATCTCTATCGGAACGCCGTTGATAAAGCCCTTAACCAAGTAGATATTGGTTACAGGTATACCGAAAATACCGATAAACAAAAGTGAATGCAACGACTTATCGAAGTGGAGCAAGTCCAAAATCTCATAGTACGGATACATGGTAATCGAACCAAGGTTTACGAACAGCAAAGCTGTGAAAACCGAGAATATCAATTTCTTACCTCTAAAGTGTCCGCGTGCGAACACGTAGCCGCACATAGATGAGCTTATAAGGCAGATAGCCACGCTAACTACTGTATAATAGATACTGTTCCACAGCATAGTCTTAACAGAGAAGTTAGGTGAATTCCATGCCTCTATGTAGTTATCGAAGGTCGGCTCTTTCGGGAAAATGTTTTCCGGGTGAGCGAGCATCTCACTATTTGTCTTAAATGACGAAAGCACTATGTACAAAAGCGGGAATGCTACCACGACAACCATAAAAATCAGAAACGCGTACACGACGGTATTTGTGATTAAACTTTTCTTTTTCATATTCATAATTACCGCCTCCTTTAGTACAGATTCTGCATTTTGTTACTGATGCGGTTATATGCAATCGAAATGCATGCAACCACTGCCGATGTGACGATACTCATAGCCGAAGAATAACCGAGGTTAGCGACCGTACCGAAGCCGGGGACAACTCTACTGGTTATATACGATTGTACTGTATGCGTAGTACCTGCCGGAGCACCGTTTGTCATAACGAGGATATACTCGTTAGCGCCGAGAAGTGCGATGATAGAGAGCATCAAGAGCACCTGGAGCATAGGAGCAATCATAGGCAGGGTGATTTTAAAGAAACGAGTAAACACACCTGCACCCTCGATATCCGCACTCTCATACAATTCCTTCGGAACTGTGGCGAGGGCTGCCATGAAATACATGGTAGAGGTACCGAGTGACGCCCATACAGAACCTGTAACCAAGGCTGCGAGAGCGGTCCTTTTTGTCGAGAACCAATCCACATTCTGTGAAATAAGTCCGACTTTCTTCAATAATATATTTATCGGTCCGAAGAACTCAAAAAGGTTTGAGAATATCAATCCGACAATCGCCGTACTAACTATAGCCGGCATATAGTACACCGAGCGGAAGAAGTTAGCTCCCCTTCTGCCGCCGGTAAGGAGGCTCGCCAATAAAAAGCCGAGCACATACTCTACCGGGATTTTAAGGAAAGTAAACTGCAGTGTGGTAATCCACGTTTTCAAATATGCCTGGTCGGCGAAGAGCTTCTTAAAATTCGCGAAGCCGACAAATCTGGTATCTGACGGAACACCGGTATAGCTGAATAATGACAACCTCATCGCCCACAGCATAGGATAGAGAGTGAACACAAAAAATCCTATCACCGGGAGGGCTACCATAACATAGCACCACATTTCCTCTTTTCGGTCTATATGTATTTTATAATCTTTATTCTTACTCATCTTGCTGAATTCCACCCTTTATCTACGTATATTGAGTAATCCTTATCAGGGTTAGTTTTCTTATAACTTTCTATACCTTTATTGATAATATCGGTGCAACGTTTAAGCACTGAATCGATATCGGACTTACCTGTCCAGATGTCATTTACGACTGCATCATCAATTTTCTCCTTACCTTCCAAATCCGAAGGCATTGCAAGCGGAGCCGGTATACTGATATCTGCCAATGCGCAGAATTCTTTCCAGCCGTGCTTAGCATCTTTAAGCTCGATATCCTTTACCAAGTTCCAATCGCAAGGGATTGAGAAGCCCTGTTCATAAAGCTCGATGCTGTTCTGGTCGTTATAAAGGTAATTAAACACTGTGCTGATAACGTCCTTACCGTGACGATCCATACCGCGGCGGCTAATTCTGAGGCCTGTACCTACGGAAGCCATCTGTTTGTACTTATGGTCTTTATCGGCAACCGGAAGAGGAGCTACGCCCCAATCGCATTTAGCCTTAAACTGATCGTTGAAAACGCCAACGTCGAAAGAATATGCAAACTTCATACCGATCTGACCTTCTGCGAACTTCGCACGTGCAGGGTCATTATCCATACCCTCTGCACCGGGATAGTTACTGCCGTCCTTTTTAATCTTAAGAACTGCCTGGAGCAAGTCTTTCGCGCCGCTATAATCATACTTACCTGTAGTCGGGTCATATCCGTTTGTACCGGATGAAGGAGCCATAGCATCCAATATATCTGCCTGGGTCCATGCCGCCCACTTAAGCGGGAAGATGATACCGTACTGCATCTTGCTCTCGTTCGTGAGTTTCTTAGCATACTCAATCATCTCATCATAGGTTTCCGGAGGAGTAGGCTCGCCATTCTCATCAACAAGGCCTGCCGCTTTAAACATATCCTTGTTATAAACAAGTCCGCGAACTGTCATACCGCTCGGAAGTGAGTAGACCTTATCGCCTAACTTGTGTGAGCCTTCGCTCATGTAATCTTTATACTTTTCAATTATTTCCTTTGTACCGTCAAGCTCATCAAGCGGCACTATGTTATCAGTTTCGCTGAGCTTTCTGAGGTCGCCGTAACTGAAAAGGTCAGGGAGCTGGTCGGACTGCATAGCAATCTCTATAGCCTGTGAATAGTTAGAGTCAACCTTGGTATCGAGAATGATTTTAATTTTCTTCTCTTTACCTATAGTATCATTAAATTTAGCAACCTTAGCTTCATAGAAGCTCTTTGAGCTTCCTGTGTTCAAGAGGATGTTAACCTCATGTACACCACCCTTGGTCGCTGAGTCTTTGTTGCTTCCACATCCGGCAACGGAAGCGGCTACAGCCGTCACGCAGAGTACCGAAGCAATAAACTTAGAAATCTTGTTCATGTTTTTACCTCCTACATAGATTATACATTTCTTAATCATATTGTAACATTTTGTGCACAAGTAAACAATGTTATTATTTGCCAACATATGTTTACAAATATTCAACAAAATCGCTGTAACCTGCATAAATACAGGGTTTTTAAGTTTCAAGTTTGTGTTAATTTTCCAAATTTTTTTAAACGTGTTCCGTCATTATGCACAAAAACGCACGTATTAACGTGTGTTTAAAAAATATTGTCGTAATTTTGTGATTTATGGTACTTTCGGAACGGAGAACGGATGTTTGATTTGCGATGTGACGAGTTGTTTCATTAATAATATGGGTAGGGTTAAACGCATATCGTGAGGGAATGTTCACGGGCGACCGCACGGGGTCGCCCCTATAAAACAGCAATGCCGGTGCGACCACATATGGACGCACCGGCAAGTTCACTGTTTAATTATATTTTATTATCGAATGAAGACTGTGCCCGTTGAACCTCACAAGCTCATCTCGACGAAGCAATACGCATCGTTCCACATTTCCTGAGGATTCGGATTCCATACGCAAGGCTCTTTAAAGAAGCTATACGGGCCAACCGCGTAGCTTTCGCCCTCTTGCAGATGATGAGGTCCCATCATATTTCTGAGATTATTTATCAAGGTAGCATATACTTCTGTTTTTCCATGGGCATTAAAATCTCTCAGGTTTATCTTATTTCCGCACACAAAGGTCTTTTCGATACCGTTTATCTCAACCTTAACGGCATTTATGCCCTTACGGTTTAAAATCAGCACGGGATTACTTCCGGAAACATCGATATTGAACTTCAATGTCATTTCTCCGCTGAAAAACACAAAACCCTGCCGTTCGATATTCTTCAAATTGATTTCGCTAGGCGACTCTGTAAGCACGAAATCGCCGAAATAACGTGATGCGTTCTTATCCAACTGCTGCCACTTTCCGTCGGTTTTCACGCCGAAATCGCCCAGCAAGTAGATGGGCTCAATCTCGATATCATAGACCAGCTTATTTTTTTCTGTTTCAAACTCATATGATTTTTTCAGGTTCTCATAAAATTCGTCCTGCTGCTTAAAATCACACTCGAAGGAAATGACATTATCGCCCGTTTTAAACAAAGCGGAAATATCACACTTTTTAAAGCTTTTATCTCTGAAGTAGTCATCGCCGCTGAATTTAACGGCATTGCCGTTGACTTTAATATCAAAAACCTCGGGTGTTTCGCATACCAAGAACATTTCCTTCGGTACGTACTCTGATTTTACGTGATATTTTTGACATATATGAACCTTTCGTGCAAGCTTGTTCGCACGCTCGGCGATATTGAGCACATAGCCGTTCTCCTCCTGAAGTTCTCCGTCAAACCAATAATCACATCTGTCCAGTGTCATGACATTTCCGTCTGTTTTCATAACTTCTGCCTTTTCGGGAAGATATATGAAATTTTCAGATTCTCTTTCCTTGCACGGTTCATTTTCATCCTCTATCACCATGAGGCTACCCCATGGTTCAAACTCATAATCATTTGAGAAGTTCTCCAACTCTCCGGTATAGATATTCAGCTTTTTACCGCACACCTTAATATCGGCTTTTTTAGATTCCGAAGAAGTATTTACGAAATAGTGAACCTTAAAATCATCGTATTCGCAGCAGGTATATGTAATATCTCCGTTGTCGATAACATCGTTTACAGGCACTTCCGTATTCAGTTTACCTCCGTTTGCGACAAATTCATCAAGCAATTTTTCTGTAGTGGGGAGAAGATACGTACCGCATGGATTCAAGACATAGGTATAGCTCTGCTCGCCTATGATCAGTTTATCGTCTTCGACCCTTCCGTGGCGCTCCATGATGGTTTCATCACCGAAGTGGAACATTACGTGTTTTTTCTCCAGGGATGCCATCACATCACGAAGCTTATCGTTAAGCTCCTCCATACCCTCGTTTTTATCGTCATCGAACATGGTCCATGCCGTCGTCTGAGGATGAATCAAAAGTACATCAGCCTTTTTTCTGCCCTTCGCCAAAATCATGCCTTCTCGTGACATAGCATCGACAAATCTGTCGTACACAGACCACCAGGGCTGCTGATAGTACATTGCAGGCGGGTAGTCGCGTTTTCGTATACCTCGGAGGGAATAGCCCTCCAAATGCTGGCACAGAAGATTAACACCATGAACCATCTGCCATTCAAATATGCCCTTCATCTCGTCGAAGCTTACATTGTGCCCGCACATGGCAAATGTTTCCGAAAGTACCTGTTCCTTGCCGAGCTGTTCTGCCACGGAAGAAACCTGCTTCGGGGTCATGCAGTCTTGACCTATGGGTCTGCCGAGCCAATCCATGCCCGGGATGTGGAAATATTCATAATGCGGCATGCATGCACCGTTGCACGACATCTGAAAATAGAGGCTCTCCTCCATTATCAAATGTCCGGTAAGCTTAACTCCCCACCGGTCGCACTTATCGTATATCTGCTTAAAAAACGCCGATGACATCAGGTCTGTCACCATTTTCCAAAACTTAATTCTCACATTTTTATAATCGTCCACAGCAAAGAACAATTCTTCCAGGTGCTCTGCAAGGCTTTCGCCGTATCTGATTTTATACTCATCCTCAAAAACAAAGCTCCAGGGATAGCCGCATCGCGAGGTCTGCGGCTCGTCGGTAAAGAAGCCTTCGATTTTATTGCCGAACCTTTTATAGTAAGGTTCATATGCGACCTCGATAAACTTCTGTACCGCTTTTTTGTCAAGTATATCCGCATAAAAGGGATTGACCTCATAGTAAAACCAATGCTCACCGCATTTAGCTATGATGTTTTCACTCGGCTCTGTGTCCGACCAACGAAGATACTTCTGCTGATATTCAACGCCCAAGCCGTTTACGACACCGTTTCCGAAGCCGCTTGGCCAGCCGTTCTCATCGTATGCCCACGCTCCCATACTGCGTTTTTCCGCTTCATCCGCCGCTACGGAAACATTTTCAAACCATTCATCACCCATATACTCTGTCTGCAAGCCGCCGCGCGCATGCATAAAGAAGCCGCCTATGCCGACCTTGTCCATAATCTCTGTCTGATGCTTCGTTTCGTCAACATCCAGCTTTTCATTCCAACTCCAAAAAGGAATCGGGCGGTATTTCTTCGGTACATTTTTAAAATCCATAGTATCCTCCGGTTTTATATAATCAAAGCAGTATATCTTAATTATATGAGCTGTTTTTATTCACGCTTTCAAGGTTTATGTCACCAAGATAATCCTTGACGGGAAGTTCTGCAAATTTGCAGAAATCAATCATTTCTGCGACGGTATTAACATTCACATCAATGCCGTTTTTCATTCTGTCGTCGTAGGCAAGTATTTCCTTCTCGCCATGAGTATATATTCTCTCCGCGCCATCCGCCTTCGGCGCCATACGCAGCTCCTCCAGAAATTTTGAAAGGTGATTCTTAATCTCATTCGCATCTCCGAAAATCTCGGGATTAATCGCCGCAAAGCCGTGGCAGGTTCCGCCTTTGCCGTTTATATGAGTATGATTCGACGTTATACCCAATGACAAAATAGAACAGAATATCTCGCAAATCATTCCGTAGCCATAGCCTTTATGGCTTCCTGTTTGTTCAAATTCACCGCCCAGCGGCATTATTCCGCCGCCTGCCTTTGATACGATATTCTCCAGTACCTCGGCGGCATTGTTGCTGCCCTTTCCGTTTTTATCAAGTGCCCAGCCGTCGGGAAGAGGTTTATCGTTTTTATTATATACCTCCAGCTTACCCCTTGTGACAACGGTAGTTGAAGCATCAAAGAAAAACGGATACGGCTCAGCCGGCATGGAAATCGCTATAGGATTACTTCCGAGCATAGCCATACGGCTGAAGGTGGGAACCATAATTGCCTCGGAATTTGTCATACCGAATCCGATAAGTCCCTCATCACATGCCATTTTCGCATAATAGCCGGCTATGCCGAAGTGGTTTGAATTTTTAACCGATACAATTCCTATGCCGCTTGTCTTTGCCTTTTCAATCGCCTTATTCATTGCAAAGCAAGCATTGAGCTGACCCATGCCGTCATGACCGTCTATCACAGCTGAAACGGGAGTTTCAAATATCACCTCGGGCTTCGCCTCGACCTTTATGAGGCCTTTTTCGATTCCCTTGTGATATCTCACCAATCTTTGCATACCGTGTGATTCGATTCCGTACAAGTCCGAAAGCAAGAGCACATCTGTTATCTTTGCGCTGTCTTCTGCGCTGAAGCCAAGCTTGCGGAAAGCTGCCTCACAAAAGTTTTTTAATGTTGTGTAGCTAAAATTTACTGTGTTTTTCATATAAATCCCTCTCTTATAATTTATTTAAATAATATTTTTAACGTATACGTACATTTTCACATCCGACCACTGCGTTTAGCTTATTTATCAAGGCATTATCAAGCATAACGCAATGGGCACTGTCGGAGGTTAAAATGGTATTGTTATCCTCGCGGTATATGCAGACCGTCGTATTGCCCTTATGGTCGGCTATGGTTTTCTTTATGTTTTCAAGCATTGTTTCATCGCTGAGTTTTAAATACAGCTTAGCATCTTTTTTAATGCCATACTTATCGGCGGGCAGAGCGGAAAGAAGATTAAGCGACACCGCTTCATCGCGCTTATGCACCTGTGCCGTGATGCACAGTGCCCTTCCGTCCTCTAAAACATCCCGGAATGCCAGATAGTTTTTCTCAAAGGCGGCAAGCTCTATGCTGTCATATGCGTCGGCTAAGCTCATGGTACATATAAATATGCCGCTTTTTGTACGTTTTTTTGAAATGCCCGTGACAATGCCACATATACTTACCTTCGCACCGTCATCGATCTTACCGTCATTTATATTGTATATCTGCTCATCGGAAAACACAGCTGCCGCCATGGAATAATTATCCATAGGATTTCCGTACAGATACATTCCGGCAAGTTCCTTCTCAAACGCCAGCTTTTCCTCGGAGGAAAAATCACATATCTCATCCGCATTCAGCTTTTTCACAGGTTCATTTTCACTCGCGAAAAATGAGATTTGGTCTGCAGATTTACCCATACTGTCTTTTTGTGCGGAAGATATCATCGCCTCATAGCTTAAAATCAGAAGTCTTCTGTTCGGAAAAATCGAATCAAAAACGCCTGTTTTTATAAGTACCTCCACACAGCGTCGGTTCAAATCCGATGCTGCCATACGGTTGATAAAGTCCTCAAAGCTTTTGAACAAGCCGCTTCGTTCTCTTTCCTCGACTATTTTCTGCGGAAATGTCATACCCACATTTTTCAAAGCGGCAAATCCGAAGCGCACATCAGCGCCCTCCACGCTGAAATTAACCATACTTTTATTTATATCGGGAGGCAAGAGATTTACCCCCAGTCTTTTAAAATCCGATACATACTTATATGTTTTATGCGAATTTCCGACGAGGCTTATAAGCAGTGCGGCAAGGTACTCTGTGGGGTAATTCGCTTTTAAATATGCTGTTTGATACGCCACCCGCGCATAGCACGCGGCGTGAGATTTGTTAAATGCGTAATTGGCAAAGTCATTCAGCAGGTCAAACACTTTATTTGCTACAGCATCATCTATGCCGTTCCGCCGTGTTCCGTTAATCGTAACTCTGCCGTTTTCTTTGAGTCCCTCTATAAAAACCTTCCGTTCCAGTGCCATCTGCTCGTTCTTTTTCTTCGCCATGGTACGGCGTACCAGGTCTGCTCTGCCCATCGAATACCCCGCAAGGGCGCGGACAATGCTCATAACCTGCTCTTGATATATAACAGTGCCGTATGTCGGCTTTAATATAGGCTCCAGCAACGGATGAAGGTATTTGATTTTATCGGGTTGTTTCACGTTTTCCAGGAAAGTCGGAATCTGCTCCATAGGTCCCGGTCTGTATATCGATGTGGTCGCGATTATGTCCTCCAAGCTTTTCGGCTTAAATTTTCGTAAAAATGCTTGTAACCCCGGATTTTCAAGCTGGAAAACACCGTCGGTATCACCACTTTGAATGAGATTAAAGGTTTTATCATCATTATAATTCAGCTTGTCAAGCTCAAGGTTTATACTTCTGTGCTGCTTTAAAAGCTTAACCGTATTATCTATTATCGTCAGGTTTCTCAGACCCAGAAAATCCATTTTCAAAAGTCCGATTTTCTCCAAACTCTCCATGGGATACTGGGTCAAAAGCACTGTATCGCCGCTTTGTACCGGAGAATAACTGAAAAGTTCATCATCAGCTATAACCACACCCGCAGCATGAGTGGACACATTCCTTACGAATCCCTCCAGCTTAAGTGCGATATTAAGCAGCTCTTTAACCTCGGCATCCGAGGTATACATATATTTTAAATCTTTGTTTTGCTCTATGGCATCTATAAGCTTAATGTGCAATACATTCGGAATTGATTTGGCAATTCTATCTACTGTGGCGGGATTTATACCCACCACTCTGCCGACGTCACGTACAGCGGCACGTGCCGCCAAGGTACCGAAGGTAATAATATTTGCGACACGGCTTTCGCCGTATTTTTTTGAAACATAAGCTTTTACCTCGTCACGGCGTTCATTGCAGATATCTATATCCTG
>CAYRGA010000065.1:0-10080 GCA_964423705.1 uncultured Oscillospiraceae bacterium | reverse complement strand
CCCATATATTTTCTGACAAAAATATATATAAATTATTTTTTACATATTTATAAATCATATACTTTAACTCAAAGTATACAAAAAAGCATACTAATACATTTTATAACATTTTTTGTTAAAAATCAAGTATAACAGTTAATTTTGCTATGCAAAATTAAAATCTGTTGAGTGCACTCCCTCCCAGGTAGTCAAACAGTCTGCCCTGATAGGTATTTCGCTCGGTCATTTCATAATCTATCGTATCTTTTATTTTCCACCAGCTTGTACCGTAATTTGCAAACAGTGTTCTTTCCTCTTTTGCTCTGCCGATAAGTCTCTGAATTACGACCTTAGGTGACAGATATTCAAGGAACAAAATGACACGATTAACATAATCCATGTAATTGCCCATTGATATTTTGCCATTGATGTAATCATCTGCCATAGGCGTATTTTTCAATATATACAAGCAATGAAGCTTTACCTGGTCTACACCCAGTGCGGAAATGATTTTCGCACATTCTGCCACATCATTTTCATCATCCCACGGCAAATTCAAAATCAAATGCGCGCATACCTCAAATCCGTACTTTTTTATGATTAAAACGGCATCAATAAATTCCGCAAGCGTATGTCCGCGATTTATTTTCTTTAATGTATGATAATTCACACTTTGAAGTCCCAGCTCAATTGTTATATCAAGATTTTCTTTTTCCGACAATTCTTTTAAAAAAAGCATGTAATCATCGCGTATGCAATCGGGTCTTGTGGAAATGCTTATCGCCACTACGCTGTCATTAACGGCACTTTTGATGTAAGCCTTGAATCGTTCAAGCGGCATATAGGTATTTGAGAAATTCTGAAAATATGCAATAAATTTTTTCGCTTTATACTTTCTGCCGATAAAATCAATATTTTCCGAAATTTGGTTTTCTACACTCATCGTACATGGAAGATTCTCAAATGCTGCTCCTTCCTCACCGCAGAAAACACAACCACCGCTTCCTTTGTTTCCGTCGCGGTTGGGGCACGTAATCGGCAAATTGACGGGTATCTTATAGACTTTTTCACCGTATTTTTCTTTTAAATAGTTTGAATATGTATTATAAATCAAAGTATTCACCTATAAAACAAATTTTTCTTCATTTCGTTGTATTTACTCTCGGTAGTGTAATATATAAAATGATAATCCTCACTCAGGCGCATGCCGATTTCCGACGTTTTATCCTCCGAGCCGGAATCGACTATTAAAATCAGCGGTATTTTACCGCCTCCGCTTTGACTTAAAAGTCTGAATATCAGCGAACGTATAATATACTCCAGATTTTCCTCCTGATTCTTAACACGCACAACGACAAAAACATCGTTTTTGTCATTATCATCGTTATGAAAATTTCCAATTATTCTAATCGCAATATCAATCAATGCATATATAACCAAAAAGGTTATAAAGGTTTTCATGATTATTTCAGCCATAGCAAACACCTCTTTGCATTATTTTATGCAAAGAGGCTTTATCCACGTTACAATTCCAACGACAAAATTGTATAGGAAGGCATCTTACGAAATCACATACCTAACTTACTTTTTATCACATCGACCTTATCGCATGCTTCCCACGGAAGGTCGATATCGGTTCTTCCGAAATGACCGTATGCGGCAGTATTTTTATAAATCGGACGCTGCAAATCAAGCTCCCTTATGATAGCTGCCGGTCTTAAATCGAACACTTTATCCACCATCTGCGATATTTTTTCTTCGGGAAGCTTATTTGTCCCGAAAGTATCAATTAAAATCGACACCGGATGTGCCACACCGATAGCATATGCCAGCTGTACCTCACATTTATCGGCAAGTCCCGCTGCTACGATATTTTTAGCCACATAACGTGCGGCATAGCATGCACTTCTGTCAACCTTGGTTGGGTCCTTACCTGAAAAGGCACCGCCGCCATGACGCGCATAGCCTCCGTAAGTGTCAACTATTATCTTTCTGCCGGTAAGTCCGCTGTCACCCTGAGGGCCGCCGATTACAAAGCGACCTGTCGGATTGACGAAAATTTTTGTTTCACCATCGATTAAATCTGACGGTATCACCGGCTCTATAACATATTTTATCATATCTTCTCTGATTTGCTCCAATGCAACATCGGCACTGTGCTGTGTGGAAATAACCACAGTATCGACACGAATCGGCTTATCGCCGTCATATTCGACCGTAACCTGTGTCTTTCCGTCCGGTCTTAAATAGTCGAGCGTACCGTTCTTGCGGACATCAGTAAGTCTTTTGGCAAGCTTATGTGCAAGTGAAATCGGCATCGGCATAAGCTCCGGTGTTTCATTGCAGGCATAGCCAAACATCATTCCCTGGTCGCCTGCACCGTTATCCAGTTCAGCGGAATCGGTATTTTTGGCTTCCAATGACTTATCAACACCGAGTGCAATATCCGCCGACTGTTCATCAATGCTTGTAAGCACCGAACAGGTGTGGCAGTCAAAACCGAATTTTGCACGGTCATAGCCTATTTCTTCAACTGTATCTCTGGCAATTTTGGGAATATCCACATAGCAGCTTGTGGTGATTTCACCCATTATCATTATCATGCCCGTTGTAACCACTGTTTCACAAGCAACTCTCGCATGCTTATCCTTAGCAATAATCGCATCCAAAACCGCATCCGAAATCTGATCGCAGATTTTGTCGGGATGTCCCTCGGTAACGGATTCCGATGTAAATAATCTTTTTGTCATATCTGTACCTCCTGCTCTGTATCCATTTTAAAATGCAAATAAAAATTTAACTCCGTATGTAATGGAAATGACCAATATACCTGCTATCACAACTCCCAAGGCTATAGCCGGAAACGAATCCTTTACACGCATATTCAATAAGCCGGCAACCATAGCACCTGTCCATGCACCGGTACCCGGCAGCGGAATTGCCACAAGTATCATAAGTCCGAGCATTTTATATTTAGTAATATTTTCACTTTTCTTCATCGTACGACTGTCAATCCAGGCACCGATTTTTGACAGTACCTTTGTTTTTTTCAGCCATTCAAGAATCGGGCGTATAAGCCATATAACAAACGGGACGGGAATTAAATTTCCGATTACACTGAGCAGTGCAACACGTAAAATATTCATACCCATACCTACGCCGAACGGAATTGCCCCCCGCAGTTCAACAATGGGGAGCATGGATATAATCAGTACGGCGATATCCTTGTTTATTCCTGCCAAATACGTTTCTATGGAACCTACAATTTCACCAATCATTACTTTGTACCGAAAATTCTGTCGCCGGCATCTCCAAGTCCGGGAACAATGTAACCATGCTCGTTTAATGTCTTATCCACGGTACCGCAGTATATGCTTATATCGGGGTGTTCCTCGGCTATCGCCTTTATGCCCTCCGGTGCGGCAACTATACAGCAGAATTTTATATTTTTAACGCCTCTTGCTTTCAAAAATCCAACAGCAGCCTGGCTTGATACACCGGTAGCAAGCATCGGATCAACCAATATAACATCTCTGGAAGCTATATCCTCAGGAAGCTTGCAATAGTATTCAACCGGTTGCAGGGTTTCGTGGTCGCGATACAAGCCGATATGACCTACCTTCACATTCGGCATAAGCTTAAGCATACCGTCAACCATACCCAAGCCCGCTCTCAATATCGGTACGATTGCGAGCTTCTTGCCTGCAATAACCTTGGTCTGAGCAGTGGTTATGGGAGTCTGAATCTCAACATCCTTCATGGGTAAATCTCTGGTAACCTCATAGCCCATAAGCATTGCGATTTCATTTACGTACTCACGAAATTCCTTTGAACCAGTCGAAATGTCACGCATTTTGGAAATTTTGTGAATAATAAGCGGATGCTCCATAATTTCTACATTGTCATAAAGTGGATATTTCATAATTTTCTCCTCCGATATCTATTTTTCTAAATTCATCATTTTGTTTACGCGTGTTTCGTGCCTTCCGCCCAAGAACTTGTTAGTTAAAAACTCATTTACAATTTCCTTTGCAAGTTCCGAGCCGATTACTCTTCCGCCGAGCGTAAGTACATTTGCATCATTATGCTGACGAGTCATTTTTGCACTGAAAGTATCATGACACTGAGCCGCACGTATACCCTTGTGCTTATTTGCACACATATTCATTCCTATTCCGGTGCCGCATATCAAAATTCCTCGGTCACATTCTCCGCTTGTTACAGCATTGCACACCTTATCCGCAATGTCCGGATAATCAATGCTTTTTTCATCATATGTGCCGTAATCCTTACTCTTATAACCGCTTTCAGCCAAAAATTTCAATATAATCTCCTTTAGCTGAAAACCACCGTGGTCACATCCTACAGCAATCATCTTTATTCCTCCGATTTCTTTAATTTGTTTTTTTCTTCAAGCTCGCGCTCTGCCTGTGATTTCTTCAAATATGAAGGGTTCAGCGTAAATGGGTCATCGAAATCTCCCGCCAATGCTCTTTTAAGCGCCGAAGCGGCAACCGACGAGGCTCTCGGCATGATAAGATTTGGAGATGCTATCTTCCATTCCTTGTTACCGAAGGAGCTTATAAGTTCTCCGTATACCAAAGCACCGTCACCGGCAAAAATCACCTTCTCGTTTTCAAGCTCACTGAGCAAAGCATTTATATTTACAGCTCGGCTTTTAACTTTTTCTTCGCCGTTTAAATAAATCGCATTATAAACCTCGCTGTGTCTGGCATCCATAATTGGACATATCATATAATCGGTAAAGCAGAAATTCTCCGCTACGGCATCCAATGATGAAACACCAACGATGGGCTTATCAAGAGCCTGTGCAAGTGTCTTAACACTTGCCATACCAATACGAAGACCGGTAAATGAACCGGGTCCTACCGATGTAGCAAAAACGTCAATATCGCTGATATCAAGAGATATTTTTTTCAACAGTTCATCAAGCATAGGCATAATAATCTGCGAATGAGTGAGTTTATTGCAGACTGTAAATTCTCCGACAAGTCTGCTTTCATTCATTACAGCCACTGTCGCTGTCAAGGTCGAAGTATCCATTGCAAGTATATTCATACAGTATGTTCTCCTTCTATTATAATCTCCCGATAATCCTCCGAGATATCCAGATTCTTTATAATGTTTATTCGTATAATGTTGTCATTTAATATATCCTCGATATTAACCGCCCATTCGACAACAACTATACTGTCGAAATTAATATAATCCTCCCATCCGATATCATACATTTCATCGGATGAAGATATTCTGTACACGTCAAAATGAAAGAGCGGTATTTTTCCGTGACGATATTCATTGACAATCGTGAATGTGGGACTGACAACGCGGTCTGTTATACCAAGTCCGTGTGCCAAGCCTCTCACAAAAGCCGTTTTACCGGCGCCCAAATCGCCATCCAGAGTAATTATTTCTCCGCCTTTAAGTCCCTGCGCAAATTCAGCGGCGATTTTCTCGGTTGATTCGGCAGAGTTTGATATATATTTCATAATTCCTCCGTATTTTGCATCTTATATTTTCGGCAGTGCTGCCGACATATCAGAACAAGCCCGATATTTCTCCGTTTTCGTCAATGTCAATATTGCACGCAGCCGGTACCTTAGGCAAGCCGGGCATTGTCATAATATCACCCGTAAGAGCCACCGCAAAGCCGGCACCGTTTGAAATATTAACATCTCTAACAGTTATGGTAAATCCCGTCGGCGCACCGAGCAAAGACGCATTATCCGAAAGTGAATACTGAGTTTTGGCCATGCAGACAGGCACATTATCAAGGCCCAAATCCTCAAGCTGCTTTATCTTTTTATCGGCTTTTTTAGTATATTCAACACCGCTTGCACCATAGATTTTTTCAGCAATGATACCGATTTTATCCTTTATGGGCATATCGACGTCATACAATGGCTTAAATCCGGATTCCTTGCCATCGACAGTATCGCATATGAGTTTTGCAAGCTCAATTCCGCCTTCGCCGCCCTTTTCAAAGACATCCGACATAGCACACTCAACGCCGAGGTTACGGCAATAATCAATAACAATTTTCTTTTCGGCATCGGTATCTGTAGCAAATGCATTCAGTGCCACGATAACCGGTACACCGTACTGCTGCATATTTGAAACATGTCTGCCTAAATTAGCTATTCCTTTTTCCAATGCTGCGGTATTTTCTTCCTTAAGTGCATCCTTTTTAACGCCGCCGTTATACTTTAACGCGCGGATAGTAGCCACGACCACAACCGCATCAGGTTTAAGCTTGGCAAATCGGCATTTGATATCAAGGAACTTTTCGGCACCCAAATCAGCACCAAAGCCAGCCTCGGTTATGGTATAATCCGAAAGCTTTAAGGCCAGCTTAGTGGCAAGCACACTGTTGCATCCGTGCGCAATATTGGCAAAAGGACCTCCATGCATTAAGCATGGCGTGTTTTCCAAAGTTTGCACAAGGTTCGGCTTAATAGCATCCTTCATCAAAAGTGTCATAGCTCCTTCGGCGTTAAGGTCATGTGCCGTAACAGGTTCACCGTCGGTATTATATGCAACAATGATTTTAGCGAAACGCCTTTTCAAATCCTGCAAGTCGTCTGCCAAGCACAAAATAGCCATTATTTCCGAAGCAACGGTTATCATGAATCCATCCTCACGCGGAATACCGTTTATTTTGCCGCCCAAGCCGACTACAATGTTTCTGAGTGCCCTGTCATTCATATCCATTACTCTCTTAAAAACGATATTTGCCGTATCGATTTTAAGCTGATTTCCCTGTTTGATATGATTATCCAGCATAGCCGCCAAAAGGTTATTTGCAGCTGTAATGGCATGCATATCACCGGTAAAATGCAAATTAATATCTTCCATCGGAACGACCTGAGCATAGCCGCCTCCTGCCGCACCGCCTTTTACACCCATTACAGGTCCGAGTGAAGGCTCACGAAGCGCGATAAGAGCCTTCTTACCGATTCGGCTCATTGCCTGTCCGAGACCGACGGTTGTAGTCGTTTTACCCTCACCTGCGGGTGTCGGGTTAATGGCAGTTACAAGTATAAGCTTTCCGTCCTTTTTGTCCTTAAGCTTATCCAAAACCTCCAAATTAATTTTTGCTTTATATTTGCCATAATAGTCAATATCATCATCATTAAGACCAAGCTTTTTCGCGATGACACCTATATGTTCCATTTCAGCATTTTGTGCAATTTGAATATCCGTAAGCATATTATTCTCCCCTTATAATTATAGTACATACTGCCTGTGCCGATATACCCTCACCGCGTCCTTCAAAGCCAAGACCCTCGGTAGTGGTCGCCTTAACGCTCACTCTGTCCGTTTCCAAACAAAGTGCATCTGCAATATTTAACCGCATTTTCTCAATATACTGTGCAAGCTTAGGCTTTTGAGCAACGACGGTAGTATCGATATTATTAACGGTGTAACCGTTTTTACATAAAATTTTATTAACATTTTTCAAAAGGGCTATGCTGTCCGCGCCGAGATACTCATCATCGGTGTCCGGAAACCACTTTCCGATATCACCAAGTGCCGCAGCTCCGAGCAATGCATCCATAACAGCGTGAACAAGCACATCCGCATCGGAATGACCGTCAAGTCCTTTTTCGTATTCAATGTCAACTCCGCCCAAAATCAATTTTCGATTTTCTTTGAATTTATGAACATCATATCCTGTTCCTATTCTTATCAGAGTAATCCCTCCATTAAAGCCAAATCTCTGTATGTCGTAATTTTTATATTATCACTGTTGCCTTGGATTAATTTAACCTTAGCACCATACCTTTCGGCAAGCATACAGTCATCCGTAGCCTCAAAGCCTTCAAATGCGGCATTTTGATGATATTTGTAAATAAGTGATTTCTCAAACGCCTGCGGAGTCTGTATCTGCCACATTTTGCTTCGGTCTGCCGTGGAAGTAATGAACTCTCCGTCATCGGATATTTTAATGGTATCCACCACTCTTACACCTGCCGCACAAGCACTGTATTCAACAGCACCCTCACAACATTTTGCGATTGTAGCTTCATCAATTGCCGGCCGTGCGGCATCGTGAATAAGTACATGAGTTGCATTATTATTCAGCTGCTTCAATCCCAAGAAGACACTTTGCTGACGGGTTGAGCCGCCGCATACAATCGCCGTAACCTTACCAAAACCAAGTTCCTTCACCATATCACGGCAATACACTATAAAATCCGGATGTGTCACAATTACAATTTCCGATATCAACGGACAACTTTCAAATTTATTTATAGTATGTGCAATTATCGGAACGCCGTTAATCTCTACAAATTGCTTGGGAATCTCTGTTCCGAAACGGCTTCCGGTTCCTCCGGCTGCGATTACCGCGGAAAACACGGCATCATTGGAAAAGGACATATAATACACCTCTTGCTTTAATATATGAATTACGATTCGACGATTAAGCTAAAAATTTATCGGTTTGTGCTTTCATATCATCCTTTTTGCATACATCCTTAAATCTTATATCCTTGCCCTTTAAATTTTTGAGCGAAGCAGGGATTTCGATTTTTCCGATTTCGGACAGCAAATTCAAAAGCTCAAATTCGTTTAATTTATCCAAATCCGTGTTATCGGACACTGCGCTTAATACACTTTGGTTAAACTTAAACGGATTAGCCGTAGAAGCTATAACGGTTTTCGTACTGTCGCCCGTTTCTGCCAAATAATCGTCATATACCTTCAATCCTACCGCGGTATGAGTATCAACGACGTAATTATATTTTTCAAATATTTTACCGATTTCATTTTTTGTCATCTCATCATTGCAATAGCCCGCATAGAAATTCTTTTTGATTTTAGCGAAGATATCATCGGAAACGGTGTATTTACCTTCATCGCTTAAAAGCCTCATATAATTTGATATAAGCTCATCGTTTTTATCGGACATTATGAAAAGCAATCTTTCCAAATTCGATGAAATTATAATGTCCATCGACGGCGAAACGGTGGTGTGAAACTCTCTGTTTTTATTGTACTCACCCGAAACGATAAAATCAGTAAGAACATTATTACTGTTCGATGCACAGATAAGCTTATTTACCGGCAATCCCATCTCTTTTGCGTAATATGCGGCAAGAATGTTTCCGAAGTTACCTGTCGGTACACATATATTGATTTTATCACCGAGAGATATTTCACTGTTTTTAAGCATATCGCAATATGCCGAGAAATAATACACAATCTGCGGTACCAGTCTTCCCCAGTTTATGGAATTTGCGCTTGAAAGCGCATAACCCCTGCCATTTAAAAGCTCAGCAAATTCTTTATCACCGAATATACGCTTAACGCCGGTCTGAGCATCGTCGAAATTACCCTCAACAGCTACAACGGATACGTTTCCGCCCTCCTGCGTCGTCATCTGAAGCTTTTGTATTTCAGATACGCCGTCTACCGGATAAAATACCTGGATTTTAGTTCCGTCAACATCCTTAAAACCTTCAAGCGCTGCCTTTCCGGTATCACCTGATGTGGCAACAAGTATTACCACTTCCTTATTTTCACCGGTCTTCTTTATGGCAGTCGTGAGTAAGTGCGGCAAAATCTGAAGTGCCATATCCTTAAATGCACAGGTAGGACCGTGCCACAATTCAAGAACATATGTGGTATCATTCAATTTGCGTACAGGTGCAATATCTGCCGAAGCGAATTTCTCAGCAGTGTATGCGCTTGATGCACAATTATTTAATTCTTCCGTGGTATAATCCGTAAGAAATCTTGAAAGTATGCTCACCGCTCTTTCAACATATGTCATTTTTGAAATTTCGGAAATCTCATCCAAAGTAAACTGTGGAATACTTACCGGTACAAAGAGACCGCCATCCTCGGAAATTCCCTGTTTAATTGCTTGTGCCGACGAAACACTTGTTCTGCTGTTTCTGGTGCTTTGATACTGCATATATATTTACCTCCGTATATCATATAACTTAAAAATTTACAAAAGTTCATAATACATTTTAATACATTTTTTGATAATTGTAAAGGCTTTTATTAAAATTCGTCCTTCAAAATATATTTTTATTGATTATTATTGCAAAACAGGTTATACTATTATAT
>CAYRGA010000064.1:9960-10342 GCA_964423705.1 uncultured Oscillospiraceae bacterium | reverse complement strand
TTAAACATATATCGTCGGGATTATCCACGGGCGGACAGGGTCGTCCGCCCCTACCATCAATGATTAAACATACATCGTCGGGATTATCCACAGGCGGACAGTCGTCCGCCCCTACCATCAATGGTTAAACATATATCGTCGGGATTATCCACGGGCGGACAGGGTCGTCCGCCCCTACAAAAAAACGGAGGTGCTCATCGTGAATTATCGTGAAGAAACGGACATAAGCAAAGCGTACAAAATTGCATATTTAAACGGATTTGACACCATAACAGAAAAAATGCAGAAGGAAGCCGAACTAAAAAGAAAAGAATACTCAAAGGCCATCTTCACAAACCCGGAAGCATACCGCAGCGACTTAAGGAAGGCTCTGGGACGACCT
>CAYRGA010000064.1:0-9950 GCA_964423705.1 uncultured Oscillospiraceae bacterium | reverse complement strand
CGCCGACATTCCAAAGGTTATTTCCGAGAAGCTTGCCGACGAGGGTGATTACGAGATTTACCGTATGCAGTTCGAAGTTATGGAAGGACTGCCGATGTCGGGCTTGCTTTTCAAAGCGAAAGGCATCGGCAAAAGACCCCTGTCAATAGTTCAGCACGGCGGATTGGGAACACCTGAGCTCATTTCGGGAATATACGGCGAAACCGCCAACTACAACGATATGCTTCACAGAGTAAGAAAACAAGGAATAGATGTATTTGCTCCCCAGCTTCTTTTATGGAGCGACACATACGACGTTTCACATGACCGTGCTATGATAGATTCGAGATTAAAGAGAGTCGGAAGCTCCGTTACTGCAGTAGAGCTGTACGGCATAATGCGGATTCTGGATTATTTTGAAGCGCAAAGCTACGTTTCTGCGCTCGGAATGGTCGGAATGTCCTACGGCGGATTTTTTACCTTATACACAGCCGCATTGGATACACGAATAAAAGCAGCGATTTCGTGCTCTTTTTTCAACTCGCGCGATGCGAAAACCTCCTGTATGTGCGACTGGTCATGGTTCGACTCTGCCGATAAATTCAACGATGCGGAAGTCGCATGCTTGGTTTATCCAAGAGATTTGTGTATAGAAATCGGCAGTCGAGATGAGCTTTTTAAGTGTGAATACGGCAAGCAGTCCTATGAAAAATTAACCGCTCTGTGCAGCACCGTGGGTACAGACTGGCTGAATTTCATTGATTTCGACGGTACACACGAATTTAACAAAAGCGATGCACCGATTGAACACTTTGCCGAAATTTTAAAAAAACAATAAAAAATATTATTAGTGAGTTCGAAACCTTCCTCACTTAAAACAAAACTAAAGGAGAGATACAAATTGAAAAAAACGAAATTCATTACCCAAGGTGCCGTTATTGCGGCGATGTACACCGTACTTACGGCAGCGTCCGCATCTGTGGGACTTGCAAGCGGAGCGGTACAGATAAGATTAAGCGAAGCACTTACCGTACTGCCCTATTTCACACCGTCGGCGATTCCGGGACTTTTCGTCGGATGCATAGTATCGAATCTTGTGACAGGCAGTGCCGTGTGGGATATCATATTCGGCTCGCTGGCAACCCTCATCGGTGCTGTGATAACCTACCTTCTGCGCCGAAAATCCAAATGGCTCGCTCCCCTTGGTCCCATCGCGGCGAATACACTTATAATACCCTTTGTGCTGTCTGCGGTGTATCAGGTTAAGGAAACTATGGCGTTTTTGTTTGTAAGTATAGCCGCCGGCGAAATCATTTCATGCGGAATATTGGGAATTATGCTTATAAATGTTTTAAGTAAATATTCAAAAGACTTGTTTTAATCCGTACATCGGACATTCCGCCGACCGTGTCGGAAAGACGGTTGCATAAAATCTGCAACCGCCATTAAAAATTTCATTATTCGATTATTCACACAACTATTGACAAAGAAACTCAAAAAAACGCGCTCGGAAATCATCATTTTCCAAAGCGCGTTTTGATTTTATCTCTGAACTCTTCCGGAGCCGTCACCGCCGGCAAGTGTTTCAACTTCTTCTCTGGTAACCAAATTCAAGTCACCTGGAATTGTGTGCTTCAATGCGGAAGCTGCTACACCGAATTCCAAAGCATCTTTATAATTCTTGCCGTCAAGCAATCCGCAGATTGTACCGCCTGCGAAGCTGTCGCCGCCGCCTACACGGTCTACTATCGGATGGATTCTGTATTCCTTTGAATGATAGAACTCATCATCCTCGCTTGAATATATGCATGCAGACCAGCCGTTATCCGAAGCGGATTTTGAAACTCTGAGGGAAGAAATAACATATTTAAAGCCAAATTTTGCAACCATCTGCTTGAATATGCTTTCATATCCCGCAAGGTTTAACTCACCGCTTGTAACGTCGGTATTTTCAGGCTTAAAGCCTAACACCTTATCGGCATCTTCTTCATTTCCTATGCACACGTCAACGTACTGCATAAGATTTGACATAATTCTCTGTGCCTTTTCGGATGACCAAAGCTTCTTTCTGAAGTTAAGGTCGCACGAAACGGTCACGCCGTGAGCCTTCGCCGCCTTCAAAGCAGCCTCCGTAAGCTCTGCCGCAGCATCGGAAATAGCCGGTGTAATTCCTGTGAAATGGAACCAATCAGCGCCTTCAAAGATTTCATCAAAATCAAAATCAGCGGCAGTTGCTGTAGAAATTGATGAATGTGCTCTATCATATGTAACATTTGACGGACGCATTGCGGCACCTGTTTCCAAGAAGTAAATACCGAGTCTTTCGCCGCCCTTAGCGATATGGTTTGTCTGTACACCATATTTTCTGAGAGTAGCAACGGCGCATGCGCCTATCGGGTTATCGGGAACCTTTGTCACAAACTCGGCATCGTGACCGTAGTTTGCCAGTGATACGGCTACATTGGCTTCGCCGCCGCCGTAGTTTATATCAAATTCATCCGCCTGGATGTATTTTTCATTATTTGGTGTAGAGAGTCTGAGCATAATCTCGCCCATGGTAACTATTTTAGCCATTACATTATCCTCCGAATTATTTATTTAATTTTGCGCGTGCTTCCTGAATATTTGATACGAATTTCTTTGCGGTTTCGGTAATCAAATCAAAGTCGCCTGTCTTAGCACCCTTGGTGAGCGAGCTTCCGGCACCTACTGCCACTACTCCCGCCTTTATCCAATCGGCAACGTTATCGACATCGACACCGCCCGTGGGCATAATATTCGCCTGGGGAACAGGACCCTTGATAGCCTTTACCATACCGGGGCCGAACGCATCTCCCGGGAAGAGCTTTATAATATCACATCCGAGTTCAAGTGATTTTATAACATCGTGAATTGTCATGCAGCCCGGCATACACGGAATCGCATATCTGTTTGAAAGCTTAATCGTAGCTTCATCATAATACGGACTTACTATGTACTGTGCACCTGAGAGAATAGCCACTCTGGCAGTTTCCGCATCAAGCACTGTACCTGCGCCGAGGATTATGTCATCATTTTTGTAGTATGATGCCAGCTCGTCGATAACCTTGTGCGCACCGGGTACCGTAAAGGTAAGCTCGATAGCCGGAACACCTCCGCTCATGCACGCCTCTGTGATTCTCTTTGCTTCATCGGCAGTCGAAGCTCTTACCACAGCCACTATGCCGACATCCTTAATTCTTTTTATAACTGTTTGTTTATCCACCTTAAACAAACCTCCTTAAATAAACGAAATTAGTTTTTATGATAGCATATAATGCTACATTTTTCAAGATTAATTTTGCACATAATTAATAATGATTTTTGTTTATTATTGGCAATTACACTGCTTTTCAGCAGCTGTAACCGCATTTTTCATGAGAGTAGCTATGGTCATGGGTCCCACGCCGCCGGGAACGGGTGTGATGTACGAGGCTTTTTTGCATGCGGAATCAAAATCAACATCACCGCACAGCTTACCGTTTTCGTCACGGTCCATGCCGACATCTATAACCACGGCACCATCCTTTATGTAGTCCTCATCAATCATTTTCGCACGGCCGACGGCCACAACCAGCACATCTGCGCTCCTGCACACTCCCTTTAAATCCTTTGTTTTGGAATGGCATATGGTAACTGTGGCATTTTTGTGCAAAAGGAGCATAGCCTGAGGCTTACCCACTATATTGCTTCTGCCTACAACCACGCAATGCTTACCGGTCAAGTCGATTCCGCTTTCGTCGATAAGATCCATTACTCCTGCCGGAGTGCAGGGAAGAAAATCAAAATTGCCTATCATGATTTTTCCGACATTGACGGGATGAAAAGCATCCACATCTTTTGACGGATTTATCGAATTGAGTATAGTTTCTTCATCTATATGCTTTGGGAGAGGAAGCTGACACAGTATGCCGTGAATATCACTTTTTTTGTTCAGCGTATCTATAAGCTCCAGAAGCTCGGCTTGGGTAGTTTCCTCCGCAAGCGCATATTCCTCGGAGCGTATGCCGATGTATTCGCACGCTTTTTTCTTATTGTTCACATACACACGTGATGCGCTGTCGTTTCCTACGATAATAACCGCCAAACCCGGATAAATCCCTTTGGCATTTAAAGCGGCAACCTTTTCTTTAAGAGCGTCTTTTACCTTTTGGGACACCTTTTTTCCGTCCAAAATCTGATATGCCATTTTTAAAATCTCCTTTTCTGTTTTTAGAATTGCTTTTCTTATAGCCGTTACTCATGTGCGGCGGTCTTACAAGACATTCCTTCGAATAGCCTATGAGGTCTTCTCTGCCGGCTTTTTTCAATGCCTTCACCACGTAATTGTAATTATCGGGATTGCGGAACTGCAAAAGTGCACGCTGCATGCGCTTTTCCTCCATATCCTTCGGCACATAGACCTTCTGCATGGTAAACGGGTCAAGCTCCGTGTAAAACATACAGGTCGATACCGTAAACGGTGTCGGATAGAAATCCTGAACCTGTTCGGGATGAAGGTTGTGTTCCTTTATATAAAGAGCAAGCTCTATGGCATCATTTAACGTACTTCCCGGATGACTCGACATCAAATACGGCACCAGATACTGCTCCTTGCCTATCTTCTTATTGATATCATAGAACTTTTTGCAGAAATTATCGTATACCCTTCTGCCGGGCTTTCCCATCTTCGACAACACATTGTCCGATATATGCTCGGGTGCCACCTTGAGCTGACCGCTTACGTGATGCTTGCACAGCTCATAGAAGAACTCATCATCCTTGTCGTTTATAAGGTAATCGTACCGTATTCCCGAACGAATAAACACCTTCTTGATTCCGGGAATCGCCCTCATTTTGCGCAAAAGCTCCAAATATTTTTTGTGCGTAATCTTAAGATTTGCACACGGTTTCGGATAAAGGCACCTTTTGTTTTCGCAGGTGCCGTGTTTAAGCTGTTTATCGCAGCCCGGACCGTAGAAATTGGCGGTAGGTCCGCCGACATCGTGGATGTAACCCTTAAAATCGGGGTCCCAGGTCATTTGCTCGGCTTCCTTAAGTACGGATTTTTCACTTCTCGACTGCACTATTCGTCCCTGGTGAAAGGTAAGCGCACAGAAATTGCACGAACCGTAGCAGCCGCGATTATTGGTGATGCTGAACTTGACCTCCTCTATGGCAGGGACACCGCCGTCCTTATCATACATGGGATGCCAGGTACGCATATATTTAAGTCCGTACACCGCATCAAGCTCCTTGGTATTAAGCGGCATCATAGGCTTATTTTGAATAAGGTATCTGTCAAAATGTTTCTGTACAAGTGCTTTTCCGCGTATAGGGTCTTGATTTTCATACTGAACACGTGTAGCCTCGGCGTATTTGCGCTTATCCGTCTGTACCTCTTCGCAGGACGGGATTTCTATATAATCCCCCACTCCGTCAAGCGATTTTTTTATATAACAGCACCCGTCAAAGCTCGTATCAGCAATGCTTTTTCCGTCCCGAAGTGCATCGGCAAGCATCACAACCGCCTTTTCGCCCATGCCGTATATCAGTACATTCGCCCTCGTATCCAAAAGTATGGAACGTCGTACCTTGTTGTCCCAGTAATCATAGTGTGCAAAGCGTCTGAGGCTCGCCTCAATGCCGCCTATAATCATGGGTATTCCGGGATACGCCTCACGTATTCTGTTACAGTAAACGATAGTTGCACGGTCGGGTCGCATACCCGCCTTACCGCCGGGCGAATACGAATCCTGGGAACGTATTTTTTTGTTCACGGTATAGTGATTCACCATGGAATCGATATTCCCCGCAGCGACCAAAAATGCGTATTTCGGCTTGCCGAGCCTTTTAAAATCCTCGGCACTGCGCCAGTTCGGCTGAGCAATTATGCCCACGGTATAGCCGTGGCTTTCCAAAACCCTCGAAATTATGGCATGTCCGAAGCTTGGATGGTCTACATACGCATCTCCGCAAACATATACAAAATCAAGCTGTTTAATATTTCGTTTTTCCATATCCTCCCTCGATACGGGAAGAAATCCATTTGCTGACATAACTGTATTTTCCTTTAAAATAATGATAAAACACTGTATCTTTTATTCTACTTCATGAGCATTTCGTTATACTGCTCACGGGAGATAAGTGCCTGACGCGGTCTGTTTCCGTCCAAGCCGCTGATTATACCCCTTGCCTCCATCTGGTCGATTATACTTCCGGCACGGTTATAGCCAATTCGGAACCTTCTCTGCAAAAGAGAGGTTGAAATCTGTCCGTTGTCAATAGCCATTTCTATAGCCTCGGGCAAAAGCTCATCCGCATCGCCGGGGTCTACTCCGTCGGGAGCGTACTCCTCATCCTTTTCCAGCTGTTCCATAACGTTGGGGTCATATACCGGTTCACAACCCTCGGAAACAGCCTCAACCACCTTTTTAACATCGCCGTCCGACACAAAGGCGCACTGCATTCTCGCCGGCTTGGTTTCACCTACGGGCATGTAGAGCATGTCACCCTTACCCACGAGTTTCTCCGCACCGCCCATGTCAAGTATGGTCTGCGAATCCTTAACACTCGCCACCATAAAGGATATACGGCTCGGCACATTTGCCTTGATGTTACCCGTTATAAACTTAACAACAGGTCTTTGTGTCGCTATAACCAAATGCATACCTGCCGCTCTGGCAAGCTGAGCAATACGGCAGACATAATTCTCAACGTCACCCGGTGCCACCATCATGAGGTCGGCGAACTCATCTATTATAATTACTATAGAAGGCATTTTGTTTTCGGGTGTACCCTCGGACTCCATAAGCTCATTGTAGCCCTGAATATTTCTGACATCGTGCTTTTCAAATGTGGAATACCGCTCCGTCATCTCCTGAACCGCCCACGACAGCGCACCTGTTGCCTTTTTGGCATCCTTTACCACAGGAATGAGAAGGTGCGGTATACCGTTATATATACCGAGTTCAACCTGCTTCGGGTCTATCATAACAAGCTTGACCTCATTTGGGTCTGCCTTGTATATAAGGCTTATTACAAGTGTATTTATGCATACACTTTTACCGGCACCGGTAGCACCGGCGATAAGTAAGTGCGGCATCTTCGCAAGGTCCATGATAACGGGTGCGCCGCTTATGTCCTTACCGAGTGCCACGGCAAGCTTCGATTTATGATTCTTGAATTCATCGCTTTCCAGCACCTCACGAAGTGTAACCACGCTCGGATGCGCATTTGCGATTTCGATACCTATGGTAGTCTTTCCGGATACGGGTGCAATCATCACTCCGCCCTTCGCCGCCAGCTTTAACGCAATATCCTTTGAAAGGTTCGTAACCTGGCTTACCTTAACGCCTGCAGCGGGCTTAATTTCGTAGCGGGTAACTGTCGGACCGCAGCTTATCTCCACCACCTGAGCCTCTACGTGAAAACTTCTCAGTGTTTCGACAAGCTTTACGGCATTGTCCTTAAGCTCGGCACTCATTTTCTTTGAATTATCGCTTTTCTTCGGTGCCGACAAAAGCTCAATATCGGGATACTTGTATACAATCGTGGTTCCCTCGGCACTGCTGTTGATTTCATCCTGTATTTCTTTTTGAAAGTCCTGCTTTTCCGTGTCGGAGATTTTATTAGCATCATCCTTGGATTTTTCATTATATATATTGATTTCCGGCTCACCGTACGGCATAGGCTCCGCAACCGGCGGAATAATCTCCGGCGGCGGCTCGGGCAGAGGAATCTCCTCCTCATGCGGCTTTGCCTTTTTCACCGTTTTCGGCTTCCGCTCCTCATTTGCGGCTTCAGCTTCATCTATATCCTGCTTGGCTCTGTATACGGACTCGCGTATTTTATATGCAAGCTTTTTGACTATTGCCGCAAAAGATACATTGAAAATCAATATACACAGCACCGCCATAACGGTACAAAGTACTATATAAGTACAGGTGCTCTCCATCAGTGCTTTAAGCGGCTCTGCCAAAAGTGCACCGAAAAGTCCTCCTCCGGCATGTCGGCACGAAAACTTAAAATAAGTGCTCCATTTTTCCGTTTCGGGCACGAACAGCATGTGGCACAATGCCGTGAAGTCTGCGAAAGCTACCCATGAAAGTATGTATTTTTTCTTTTTGTCCTCGGCTTTTCCGAAGAAGAAATGAATTATCATCGCTATAGCAACGACAGGTGCCGTGTATGCTCCCGTACCGAAAATACCCTTAAGAAATGATGAAATCCACTTTCCGAGCTTTCCGGCACTTGAAGTATAGACACATATCATAAATATAACGCTGATTGCTGCCAGGCACAGGCATAGTATCTCTGTGCTTTTTCCGTCCGATGGCGCAGCTTTCTTCGCTGCAGAGGGACGTGCCTTGCCGGCAGGCTTTGATGTTTTTTTCTTTTTGTTAGCTTCCATTGCTTCCATCCTTTATTTATCCTTTGACGAAACCTTTCTGATTTTCATTTTCTGTATAAATTCGGCATTTGACCTTGTGCGGATTATATTGTTTATAACACTTTCGGTCACATCCTGCGGATTATTGTTTATCGAACGCCTTATCGCCCAGGCGGCATCGCGCTCGATGGGCGAAAGTATAAGCTCATCCTTCCTGGTGCCGGATTTATAGATATCTATCGCCGGGAAAATTCGTCTTTCACTGAGCTTTCTGTCCAAATGAACCTCCATGTTTCCGGTACCCTTAAATTCCTCAAAAATAACGTCGTCCATTCTGCTTCCGGTTTCTATAAGTGCCGTAGCCAAAATAGTCAGACTGCCGCCGTTTTCGATATTTCTGGCAGCACCGAAAAACTTCTTCGGCTTATGAAGTGCACCGGGGTCGATACCGCCGGACAAAGTTCTGCCCGTAGGCGGAATGGTGAGGTTATACGCCCTTGCCAAGCGTGTGATGCTGTCGAGCAGTATCACCACATCCTTGCCGTGCTCCACAAGACGCATGGCGTGTTCAAGTACCATTTCGGCGACCTTTATGTGATGCTCGGGAAGCTCATCAAAGGTAGAATAAATCACCTCGCCGTTTATGGAACGCTTCATATCCGTAACCTCCTCCGGACGCTCATCGACCAGAAGAACTATGAGATTAACCTCAGGGTTGTTAATGCTGATACTGTTTGCTATGCTTTTAAGCAGTGTGGTTTTTCCGGTTTTGGGAGGTGCCACTATCATACCTCTCTGCCCCTTGCCTATCGGTGCAAGCAAATCGATAAGCCTTACCGCAAAATCACCCGCATCATTCTCCAAGCGAATTTTTTCGTTCGGATAAATCGGCACCAAATACTCAAAAGGTCTGCGCTTGAAGGTTTTTTCGATAGTATCGCCGTTTATGGTTTTCACATAAATCAAAGCATCGAATTTCTCACCCTCATTTGCCGCACGGGAGATACCGTATATCAAATCTCCGGTTTTTAAGTTAAATCTGCGTATTTGAGTGGGCGAAACGTAAACATCGTTCGGAGTGGTAAGATAATTCTCTCCGCGTAAAAAACCGAATCCGTCCGGTAAAACATCTAAAATTCCTGTTACTTCCGTGGTATTGTTTTGATTTTGAGAAGACTCTCGTGGAGATGCTGTCCTTTCGGACGCGTTTGAAGAGTAAGAATCGTGTTTACTGTCATTTTCCGTACTTTTATCGACATTTTTGTCGTCAGCCTTCACAGGCGTTTTTTCAGCGGCTATCCTCCGCTCATTCGGCTTTTCGCTGTCAAAATCAGGCTCTTTATTTTTTAGTGCCTCGTTTATGGCAGCCTCCAGCTCGCTTTTTTTAAATTTTGTGACTGATTTTATGCCAAGCTCCTTCGCCTTTTCACGAAGCTGAACCAGGCTCAATCCTTTGTTTTTTCCTTCATTGTTCATACATAAACTCCTATTAAGATTTAAAAAAATTGCATAATACTCTTATTATTGATTATACCATGAAGCAAAAATGCTTGCTTGCAAGGGTATTTTTGTGAAGCCGTCA
>CAYRGA010000063.1:0-10716 GCA_964423705.1 uncultured Oscillospiraceae bacterium | reverse complement strand
TCCCTATACCGACAGCGCCGATATTGTGTTTAATTCATCACTGCTTTATGAATTTGGCGTTTATAAAAAACACGTAAATATAATTTTTGCCGATTCCGAAATAAAAAAGGAATATCTGCATTTTAAAGATGATATTTTTTCACTTACCGATATTTTTAATGCAGTCGACGAGAAATATATCGGCAGAATGTCGATAATCCGTGAGTTTATCGGAAAATCATCTCTTTTTTAAAAGGCGGAGGTAATTAAATGAAAATCTATGACACTCACATGCATTCCGAAAATTCACACGACGGCAAGGTTCCGATAAAGCTTTTATGCGCTCATGCGGCAGATACGAATTTAAGCGGTATTACGATAACCGATCATTTTGACTGTGAAAAATACAGTTCAAAGGATGACTGCAAGCACATTTTAAAGAGCATTTCGGATACCAAAGAAGCGAAGAAAACATTCGGCGACAAGCTTGAAATTCTCATCGGAGTTGAAATAGCGGACAGAATATATAACGAAGATATGGGAAAATACTGCCTTGCAATGGGAGATTTTGACTTTGTTTTAAGCTCACTTCATTCCACTTCAACCGGAAAAAGAATAAAAAAAGATTTTACATCATTTTTATCTTTTGGCGAAACCACTCCGTCCGAGGACAAGGCTTTTTTGGACTTATACTACAAAAATCTGCTTCACATGGCTGAATACGATGACTATGATTCGCTGGCACACCTGTCATATCCTTTAAGATATATGAACGGTATGTACAAAAAATGCGTATCTCTTGACAACTATGAGGATTATTTTATCAAAATTTTTCACACTCTTATCTACCGTGAAAAAGCCCTGGAAATAAACACCTCGGGTCTTAAAACGGACTGGTGCTCAACGATGCCATATGAGGGATTAATTAAGCTCTACCACTCCATGGGCGGACAGCTCATAACCGTCGGAAGTGATGCCCACCGAGCCGAACATATGTGCTGCGGGTTTGACGGTACCTTTGATATGCTCAGAAAAAACGGTTTCACACACTACTATTATTATAAAAAAAGAAAGCCTGTGCAGGTCACTCTTTAACGGTGACTCTGCACAGAACCCTTATTCCGCTCGAAAAAGACGGAATATTATTCATCATCAGCTCCAAATTGTCATCAACATTGATTACTTCTGCTGTTATTTGCTCTCCGTCGGAATTTTTTATCTCGACCACTCCGTCACACTCAACCTTAAGCGTGACCGTTTTCTTAGTCATCGCCTCTACCTTTTCGCCGTTGAACCACAGCTCGATTTTCTCGGACGGCTTCCCTTGCTTAAGCTTTACCGTCAGATACCCGGACGGCAGGTAGGTTTCTGCCTTGTACTGCATGTCCTCATACTTTTCTATTTCCGTAAACATCGCCCGCGTTGAACTGTTCCTAAGACACAGCTGCGCAATGATTATCACCGCAAGCAACACCGACGGCACAAAAAATACTATCAAATGCTGATTTTCACTCAACTTATTTCCAAATCTCCGCATATTATCACCTTATATAAAGTAATATGCAAAAAAATGAATTTTATAACTACATTAAACAAATTCACACATTCTGACCGGCAAGCCAACCCGTGGAAAAAGCTATCTGCAAATTAAAGCCTCCGGTGTATGCATCCACGTCTATGACTTCACCCGCAAAATACAAGCCCTTTTGAATTTTTGACTCCATAGTCGAAGGATTGATTTCCTTAACATTTATGCCGCCCGAGGTCACTATGGCTTCGCGTACGGGTCTTAAGCCCGTGACATCAAATTCAAGTCTTTTAATTGTATCTGTGAGTGTTCTGCGCTCGGCTCTGCTGATTTCGTTTACCTTTTTGCGCCCAGGTATTCCGGTAGCTGCCACCACAACCGGTATCAGTTTCTTCGGCAGCAGTTCGTCCAGGGAATTGATAAAATCTCTGTTTTTATTTTTTTCAAAATCCCTCAATATTCTCGAATCCAATGTCTGTTCATCAAGTGCAGGCTTTAAATCCAAGACTATTTTATATGAATTTTTATCAAAATCCCTCATGTGAGAGCTTGCGCTGAGTATGACAGGTCCGCTCATTCCGTAATGCGTAAACAGAAGCTCACCGAAATCGCTGTAATGCTCCCTTCCGTTTTTAAGCACCTTCACCCCTGTATTTTTCAGTGAGAGTCCCATAAGCTCCTTTATATACACCGACGAAATTTCCAGAGGAACCAGCGAGCCCTTTAACGGTGCTACGGTGTGCCCCAGCTTTTTGGCGAATCGGTAGCCGTCACCCGTAGAACCCGTGACGGGATAGCTGATACCGCCCGTAGCTATAACCACACTTTGACATTTAATGCATCTGCCATCAGTGAAAACTACAGTCTTTTCAGTGTCTGTGCAACGTATTTCCTTGACCTCGGCATGCAGAAGCTTGACACCGCTTTTCTTTAAAATACTTACGAGTGTCTTAAGTACGTCTGCCGCTTTATCCGAAACAGGAAACACCCTCTTGCCGCGCTCAACCTTCGTTTCAAGCCCGGCATCATTCAGCATTGATATCAAATCACGGTTTGTAAAGGAGTAAAACGAACTGTAAAGAAAATTCGCATTGACCGGCACATTATTTATAAATTCCGATATGTCGCAGTCATTGGTTATATTGCATCTGCCCTTTCCGGTTATGAGAAGCTTTTTTCCGAGAGTGCTGTTTTTCTCTGCTATTACGACTTTTTTGCCGCGTGTAGCGGCACTTACGGCCGCCATCATGCCGGCAGGTCCTCCACCTATTATTACTACTGCATCACTCATATCTATCTCCAATTAATTATCCTTATCGGTATTTGTTTCTGAAAAATCACTGTAAACATGGTACTTCTCCCATATTTCCTCCAGTGAATCAAAGGTACCCACAGCTTTTTCCTTGTTTTTGATTACAAGGGCGACAATCAGCGCATTTACAAGGCTCAGCGGAGCGACCAGTGAATCTACAAAATTGCTCATATCGCACCTTGCTATAAGTGAGCAGCTCGCCGACTTCACGATAGGCGAAACCTCACTGTCGGTAATCGCCAAAACCTTCGCTCCTCTGTCCTCAGCGAATTTAACGCAATTAAACGTACGCTGTGAATATCGCGGATAGCTTATGGCTATAAGTACGTCATCCGAGCTGATTCGATACATCTGCTCATACACATCGCTTGCCGAATTTGCCGTTACGATTCGCACATCGTTCAGAATCAAATTCAAGTATACACCCATAAATGAGGCTATCGACGAGCAGGTTCTGGTACCCATTATATACACGCTTTTTGCATTGGCAAGCATATCCACGGCATTTTCAAAATTTTCTCCGCTTATGGTATCGACAGTACGCTTTAATTTATCTATATCGGAATTTATAACCTCGCGGAGCACATCCTTGTACTCGATTTTTGAAGATATGATTTCTACCTTCTGTACAGATGTGAGCCTGGTCTTTATATGCTCTTGCAATGCACGCTGAAATTCGGGATAACCTTCATATCCCAGTTCCGAGGCAAAGCGCACTACCGTGGATTCACTGACATTAACCACGTTTCCGAGCTTCGCCGCAGTCATAAAAGCGGCAGTATCGTAATGAGCGGTTATATACTCGGCAATTTTCCTCTGGCTTTTGCTGAACTTCGCATCGGACTGCTTGATATAATCAATAATTTTATCGGAATCAGCCATTGTATTATTTCTCCGTTTC
Source organism: uncultured Oscillospiraceae bacterium (assembly GCA_964423705.1). Lineage (GTDB taxonomy): Bacteria > Bacillota > Clostridia > UMGS1810 > UMGS1810 > CAKSIN01. The sequence goes on along the minus strand of CAYRGA010000063.1, from coordinate 6,996 downwards.
TGCTTGTTATTGTTTTTTTACAACAAAACGCCTCCCCGCTGCGGAGAGGCATTGTTTGCATAATAGAAATTACTTTTTATATAATAATCCCTCAGCTTACGCTTTTACAACGTTAGCTGCCTGAGGACCCTTATTACCATCAATTACATCAAATTCTACAGCGTCACCTTCTGCAAGTGTCTTGTAGCCTTCCATATTGATAGCAGAGAAATGAACGAAAACATCACTGCCGTCTTCACACTCGATAAAACCATAACCTTTTTCTGCATTAAACCATTTTACTGTACCTTTTTGCATTGCTGCGTACCTCCTAAATACGGTGAATACTCACCTGTTAAAAAATTCAGGCAATTTTTTATAGCCTTTAGTATACATTACCACATTTTTTAGAAAATGTCAATCTTTTTTGTATAAAATAAAGAATAAAAATTTCAATTATTTCGTCATTTTTTTGCATACGATAAAATATCTTTCACTTGTGTCCGTCGGCTCCGAGAATTTCAAATCGTCGTACACTCCCACAACATCCAGACCGCTCTTTTTTGCAATCTGTTTCAGGTAATCGATGCTGTAGTATCTTTGACGGTGCTGTTCCGTTATTCTGCGGTATCTGCCGGCTCCGTCATTTACAAAGAAATTGAGCTCGAAGTCAAGTATGTCATCCTCGTAAAAATTATCCCAGGTGTAGAAAATGTCGTCCGTTTCATATGTATATGTGTTATTGCCGAGTATCTGTGTGAACTTATATTCGGAATTAACATCAAAGATAAAGACACCACCGGGATTGAGATAATTATTCACCAGATAAAACATTCTGTTTAAATCATCGGTATCATCGACATAGTTTACACTATCCAGCATGCAGGTAATGACATCCACCGTGCCGTACAGTTCAAAATCGCACATATCCTGATTAAGATACAATATATCCTTCCCGAGCGATTTTTCACCCGCTATGCCAAGCATAGTTTCCGATATATCTATGCCTATGCAGTCATATCCGCGCTCACTCATAAGCACGCATATGCTACCGGTACCGCACCCCAAGTCACACAAAAGTTCTGCCTTGCCGTCAAAGTGCTTTTTTATAAGCTTGTCTGTATATTCGGCTCTTTTGGTGTACTCCACATCATCTGTAAGCCTGTCGTATACGTAAGCAAAATCACCGTAGCTAACATTACTGTCCATCTGTCTTTTCATCTCCAAGCTTATCCAGCATACAGCGGTACCCTTCCGCTCCGTACGTAAGCGCACGGTTTACACGGCTTATGGTGGCGGTGCTTGCACCGGTGGCTGCGGCTATGTCGTTGTACTGCTTGTGTTCATCCAGCATTTTCGCCACGGCAAGACGCTGCGCCATGGCCTTAACCTCGGAAACAGTACACAAATCCTCCAGAAAATTATAGCAAAATTCCTCATCGTCAATTGCCATAAAAGCCTTTACCAAGAATGAAATATTTTCATCATTAAGTTTTTTTAACATAATATCACCTGTCTTTATTTAAATCGAAGTAAGATTCCGCCTTAGCTGCTGCCTGCGCAAAAAACATAGCTTTCAAGCCTGCAAATCCGCCATTAAGTCTATCTGCGGAAACCACTTCACCTATGTCACCCGGTGCACCTGTGGAAATCAGAGCTTTTTAAGCTTTGCGATTGAAGCTATGAGATTTTTCGTACCGACATTATCGAAAAGTATCTCCACCAAGTGGTCACCGCTGCTCGGTGTGACGGAAACAATCATTCCGTCGCCGAATTTACGATGATGTACGCGATCGCCTCTTTTTAGGTCAAAATCGCTCTGTGAATTTTTAAGTGACGATGCCGTCACCATGCTGTATTTGTCCATGATAGAGCCTACACTCATCCGCTGCGACGGTGTACCGAAGGTGCCTTTTGAGTTATGAACCTGTGAGCTTTGTCCGTAGCTGTACTGCGAAACATTGTTTTTGGCTATAAAACTTTGTTTCTGTGATGCATCCTCAAACAATTCGTCCGGAACTTCATCGATAAACGGCGACAGAAGTTGCAGTGAAGTCGTGCCGTACAGCGTACGGTACTTCGCAGCTGTAATATACAGTTTTTGTCTGGCACGGGTTATACCCACATAGCAAAGGCGACGTTCCTCTTCCATTCCGCCCTGCTCCATTTCACTCATGGCACTAGGAAACAGTCCTTTTTCCATACCGCACATAAATACAACCGGGAACTCCAGTCCCTTAGCCGAATGAAGCGTCATAAGTACGACCGCATCCTGCTCGGAATCCAAATTATCCACATCGGAAACCAATGATATGTTATCCAAAAATCCCTCAAACGTAGGATTTTCCACATTGTCCTGATACTCCAGAGCCTTCGAGCGAAATTCCTCTATATTCTCTATTCTGCTCTGTGCCTCATCGGGAGCTTCTGCGAGAATGGCAGCCGAATAACCTGTCTTTACAAGCATCTCATCTATTAATTCAGCCACAGGCACGGTGTCCTTTATCGCAATCAATTCCTCAATCATCGATGCAAATTCGCGGATTTTTGCCGCCGCTCTTCCCAAGGTCTGCTCATACTCAGGGTCAGTGATAATCTCATACATGCTCTTTCCGAGGCTGTTTGAATATGCCTGTATTTTTGATACGGTGGTATCACCTATACCTCTTTTTGGCACATTTATGATACGCGTCAGATTAACATCATCAAACGGATTAAACAGTACCCTTAAATATGCCAGTATATCCTTTATTTCACGCCTGTCATAAAATCTTAAGCCCGCCAAAATCCTGTACGGACAGGTAAGATTTTCTTCAAATGCTCTGGTCTGTGCATTTGTACGGTAGAGTATCGCAAAATCATTGTAGCGGTATTTACCGCTGTTCACCAAGGTTTCTATGCAATTATTTATGTACGATGCCTCCGCAATCTGGTCATCCAAAACGGAGAGCACTATTTTTTCACCCTCACCGGCAGAAGTCCAAAGCTTTTTGCTTTTGCGATCACGGTTATTTTTTATGACATTGTTTGCGGCATCAAGTATATTCTGCGTTGAGCGGTAGTTCTGCTCCAGCTTTATAACCTGCGCCTCTTTAAACTGCTTTTCAAAGTCAAGTATATTTGTTATATCCGCACCGCGAAATTTATATATACTCTGGTCATCATCACCCACGACACACAGGTTACGGTGCTTTTTTGCAAGCATAGCCACAAGACGGTACTGAATATTATTCGTATCCTGATACTCGTCGACCAAAATATACTTAAATTTATTCTGATAATGCTCAAGCACATCCGGACATTGGGTGAAAAGCTCAACCGTCTTGCACAGTAAATCATCAAAATCCAGGGAATTATTATCCTTAAGTCGTTTTTGATACATCTTGTAAATACGTGCTATGTTCCTCTGACGTATATCATAAGAATCATTTTCATATTCCTCGGGAGTTACACCCTTGTTTTTACAGTCCGATATACGCGACAGAACTGTTTTCACCGGGCAGGAATCTTCATTTATCTGAAGCTGTTTCATACATTCCTTTACCAGCTTCTTCTGATCGGCAGTATCGTAAATATTAAACATACTTGTATAAGAAGAATTCATCTTCTCGATATCATACCTCAGAATCCTCAGGCAAGCACTGTGGAAGGTCTTTATCCACATATCGGCGGCACCCTCCGGCACAAGTGCCGAAATACGTGTCTGCATTTCGCTTGCCGCTTTATTTGTAAAGGTAATGGCGAGAATCTGCCACGGCATTGCCTTGTGCTGCTCCAATATATACGCTATGCGCTTTGTCAAAACCGTGGTTTTTCCGCTGCCTGCACCGGCAAGCACCAAAACAGGTCCTTCTGTAGCAAGCACAGCTTTCTGCTGCTGTTCGTTAAGTCCTTCTAAAATGTTCATTTATATTTCCTTTCACTTCACTGATTACGGTCAAAGCCCTATTCTGCAGGCAGTGCCTAAAGTATAATCTCATTAACATAATCCCAGAACATATCTGTTCCGTCACCCTTCACTGCCGAAAATGGTATAATAACGTCATCACCCTGCAGTTTAAGAGTTTCTATGATTCGTCTGAGAGACGGTTCTATCTCCGATTTTTTCAATTTATCGATTTTGGTTGCCACAACCACCGCATGGTCGCATACCGAGCGTATGAAGTTCAACATAACGGCATCATCCTCGGTAGGTTTGTGCCTGCTGTCCACCAAAAGTATGACCTGTGCCAGGTCCTCTCTGGTGTTAAGATACGTTTCTATCATGTCCGCCCATCTGCGTTTTTCGTCCTTCGATACCCTGGCAAAGCCGTATCCCGGCAAATCAACAAAGCTGACGGTGTTGTCTATATTATAGAAATTAACCGTTGCGGTTTTTCCCGGCTTGGAGCTTATACGCGCCAAGCTCTTGCGGTTTAAAACCTTATTTATAAATGACGACTTTCCGACGTTCGACCGCCCCGCAAAGGCAATCTCCGCAAAATTTATATTCGGATACTGCTCCGGAAAAACCGCCGATACAGTAAACTCCGCATTGTGAATATTCATAACTTAACCCATTAACTTGATAATGCCGTACTTAGCACCTTGTCCATGCTGTCTGCGACCACAAAGTTAATATCCTTTCTTATTTGTTCGGGCAAATCATAAGTATCTGCCACATTTTCCTTCGGTATCAAAACCGTTTTTATTCCCGCGCGGTATGCAGCAAGGGATTTTTCCTTCAATCCGCCTATCGGCAGTATTCTGCCGGTTATCGTAATTTCACCTGTCATGGCGACATCACAGCTTACCTTTTTACCTGTAAGCGATGACACGATGGCTGTTGCCATGGTAATTCCCGCACTGGGTCCGTCCTTCGGAACAGCTCCCTCCGGTATGTGAATATGCAAATCCTTTTTACTGTAAAAATCGGATTCTATACCAAGTGTCTGCGCATTTGAGCGGATATAGCTTATAGCCGCCTTCGCCGACTCCTTCATAACATCACCCAGCTGACCCGTGAGCTCCAGGCTGCCGTCACCGTCCAGTGCATTCACCTCTATGGAGAGCGTATCACCGCCATACTGTGTCCACGCAAGACCCGTAGCCACTCCAACTGTCGACTCAGTGCTTCTGGAAGGCTCGGTATATATTTTACGCTCCAGAAATCTTTCGATATTCTTTGAAGAAACAGTCACCGATTTTTTATCCGAGGTAGTAAGTTCAGAGGCAATTTTTCTCATCACCGCCGCGATTTTGCGTTCAAGCTCTCTCACGCCCGACTCCCTGGTATAAAAATGTATAATGTCAAGAACCGTTTGCTCACCGATACGAACCTGTGATTTTTTAAGTCCCGCTTCCTCTGTCTGCGTCGGGATGATGTAGTTCATGGCAATATGCAGCTTTTCCTCATCGGTATATCCGTTAAGCTCTATGATTTCCATTCTGTCTAAAAGCGGTCTGTCTATCGAGTCTAGCGAATTTGCGGTTGTAAAAAACATAACGTCGCTTAAATCCAGTGCAACCTCAAGGTAGTGGTCACGAAATGAGAAATTCTGTTCTGTGTCAAGCACCTCCAAAAGTGCCGCACTTACATCTCCGCGGTAATCCGCACCGACCTTGTCGATTTCATCCAAAAGTATGAGCGGATTCATGGTCTGCGCCTGTTTTACCGCCTCGGCTATCCTTCCCGGCATAGCGCCGATATATGTGCGTCTGTGTCCGCGTATCTCTGCTTCGTCATGCACACCGCCCAGTGACATTCTCACATATTTTCTGCCGATTGCTTCAGCAACCGCCTTTACAATGCTGGTCTTTCCCACTCCCGGAGGTCCTACGAGGCATACTACAGGCGATTTTTTACCCTTTGATAGCTTGCGCACTGCCAGAAACTCCAGTATTCTTTCCTTAACTTTTTCCAGACCATAGTGACTATCCTCCAAAATCTGCTTGGCATCTGACAAATCACTGTTTTCCTCGCTTTTCACTCCCCACGGGAGCTCCAGAATATAGTCGATGTAGCTTCTTATAACCCCTGCCTCCGGAGAAGAAAGCTGGAGCTTTGAAAGTCTGTTTAACTCCTTTTCAAGCTTGTTTTCAACCTCATTGGGCATGGAAAGCTCAGACATTTTTCGACGGTATTCATCAATCTCACTGTCGACATCCTCACCGTTTCCGAGTTCCTCATGTATCGCCTTCAGCTGCTCACGCAAATAATACTCACGCTGATTATCATCTATTTTTCTTCTTGTTTTTGCGGCAATATCCTTTTCAACGCGCAAAACCGCCGTTTCGTGGTAAAGCATTTTTAAAATAAGCTTAAGTCGGCTTAAGACATTGACCTCCTCCAAAAGCATTTGCTTGTCCTCAAGACTTACGTTAAGCACTGAAGCGATTATATCGGAAAAATGCGAAACACCTTTTTCTGCGACAAACATTGAATTAAGCTCATTGGGTATACGACCCGTAAGTGAAAAATATTCGGATGCGTGAGATTTAATCTCGTTCATGTACGCCTCAGCCGTGAAAACATCATTTTCATCGGCAGGCTCTTCCTCATTGAGTTTTTCAACTGTACCTTCGCAGTAGTTCGATTTCTTGGTATACTCTGATGCCTCGGCGCGGTACTCGCCCTCTACGAGAACCCTCATATCCCCGTCTGCCATGTGTAGCACCTGTTTAACCGTACATACCGTACCGACCTTATATAAATTGTCAAACTCAACCTTTTCGATATCCGGGTCGATTTGTGCGGCAAGAAAAATTTTTCTGTCACCTTCAAGAGCTGCATTAATAGCACTTAATGACATCTCCCTACCGACATCGAAATGTATGAGCATGTATGGAAACACCGGCAACCCTCTGAGTGGCAAAACCGGCAATATACATTTATTTTCTTCTGTATTTAAAATATCCGACATGATATCCTCCTTTGTGCAATAAAACGGATAATAATTTTCGATGTTTTATATTTAAATCGCAGCAACGCTCACGCTTTTCTTGCAAAGAGCAGAGCATGCGACAGATTGCAATAAT
>CAYRGA010000062.1:0-10730 GCA_964423705.1 uncultured Oscillospiraceae bacterium | reverse complement strand
CAGGTGCTCTACCAACTGAGCTAATGGTGCAAACCGAATCAACATCTGCTATTATACACGCTTATTATCAGTTTGTCAATACTTTTTTTAAAAAAAAGGAGAAAAAAATGAAAAAATTTGGAATTGTATGTGAATTCAATCCTTTTCACAGCGGTCACAGATATTTATTGGAACAGACAAAAGAACAAACCAACGCCGACGCATTGATATGTATAATGAGCGGAAGTGTAGTTCAAAGAGGCGATATAGCTGTGTTTGACAAATGGACCCGCGCTGAAGCAGCCGTACAAAACGGTGCTGACCTTGTAATTGAGCTTCCGACAGCATATGTATTGCAATCTGCGGAAATTTTTGCAAACGGAGCTGTCGAAATACTGAACGGTCTGAACATTGACGGCATTTCCTTCGGAAGCGAAATCGATGATACAGAGCTGTTGGAAAAATTGGCGGCATTAAAAAACGACGAACCGCCGAAATACAAAGAGGTGCTTAAGACTGCCATTGACAGCGGCATGGGATATCCGTCCGCATGCGAAAAAGCCGCACGCGCATGTATTGCTGACTTGCCCGAAGAAATATTCAAACCGAATGCCACTCTTGCGATATCCTATATTCGTTCGGCAATGCGGCTCAATACGAATTTAAAGATAAACGCGGTCAAGCGTATCGGCGACTACCACAACGAAACACTCTGCGGAGAATTTTCCGCTGCAAGTGCCATCCGAAAAGAGATTTTAAGCGGAAACATTTCGTCCCTGGCGCCGGAATACTCTAAAAACGATGTCTACCGCATAGAAAGTATTACCCCGCTTATACTTGGCTTTTTCAGGCTTAAAAGCAGTGCTGACCTCAGTGACATCTGCGGAATGGAAAACGGTTTAGCGGAAAGAATGATAAAAGCGGCGAAAAACACCGCATCACTCGATGACTTCATCACGCAATGTGTCACAAAGAGGTACACCGCTCACCGAATAAGAAGGTGTATACTGTGCTCCCTTTTGGGAATAACTCATATCGAAAAACCGACCTACGCGCGTGTCCTCGCTCTGAACAAAACAGGCGCCGCGGTTTTAAAAGAAGCATCGCCGCTCACCAAGCTTGACATAATAACAAAAGCGGCAGACTATAAATATGCCCGTGGCTCAATGTTTGAAAAAGACCTTTTGGCTACCGACATTCAGGCATTGTGCAGCGGCAAAAAGGCAGCTGCCGATTTTACGACACCGCCATATACAGCTGTGAAAGGAGAATGAACGAAATGAAACTCGCTTTACTCGGAGTATATCAAAGTTCCATGAGTATGGCACATACCTTAATCGAGTCGGCGAAAAAATCCCCCGAGCCGCCGATTGAACTGTGCGGCATTTACAGCAAGGATGCAAACATATCCGTAAATGCGGCAATAACGCTTAACTGTGGAGTATTTCTGTCATTAAATGATTTATTTAACGAAGCAGACATAATATTTATCGGAGCAGGTGACAGCAAGCTGCCCCAATTTCCGGAAGTCTTCAAGAACAATCATGTACATGATAAAATCCTCTGTCACTTCAGTGAAAGCTATAATTCCGACATACTCTCATGCGGTACGACCAATACATACGCCTCCTTCTATATGCCATACGCACGTAAAGCCGCAAAATTACAGAACCTCACAGACGAATGTATTATGGTTGAAGGCTTTGGCAAAGACTTTAAGAAGATTTCAAAAATGCTCACAAGCCTACACGATAACGTCGTAATATGTAGTGAATCCGATAAAGCTCTGGCAGTATTGGCAAGGCGTTTTTCAACCGATTACGTGACAGAATTATTATCCGTTTCGGTTCAAATGTGCAAATTCGCCGGAATATATTCACCGCAAAAGTTTTATGAACATTTCATACGCACCTTCATAGACAACAAATCATTCAAGGAAGGAAATATCTGCGAGTACGCCGAGAACCGCCAGTCGGTATCAACCGAAAATCTCATAAGAAAGGACATTTCACTTCTTAACAAAATAAATTACAGCGACTTTAAAAGCTTGTACCGTATATTTGAAGCAAGCATGATAAATAAGGGAAAGTATACGGAAGAAGAAAAGGAAAATTTAACCCTGCTTCTGAAAAGATTAAGATAATGCCTGATAATGTGATAGAATCAAAATTTAAAAACAGCTCTCGGTATACTCCGAAAGCTGTTCTGATTATCATGCATTTAAACCGAAGCGAAGCCGACTGCAAAAAGCAGCATACACGCTCAGATTATTTATTAAGGAAAAGTGAAAGCACAATGGATGTAACTACGAACAAAATCGCGATAACACCTGTCGCCTTTTCCAAAAGACCATCAATCGTTCTTGCTTTATTTTTACCGAAGAAGGTTTCAGCACCTCCGCCGATTGAACCCGAAAGACCAGCTGATTTTCCGGACTGCAGCAAAACAACCGCAATCAAAATAATGGATAAAATTACATGAATAACTGTCATTATTGTGTTTACCACCACATAACACCTCCGATTAAATTCTCATATGTTTATATATTAACACAAAAATATGCAATTTGCAATAGTTTTTTATATTTTAAAACCAAAATTTTTCCTTCAAGCTGTGAATTATCAAGAAAATCATATTCAAAAAAGCCATGAAATCATAAATTTGACAATGCATTTTACAAACAGTAAAACATCATTCTTTTGTTATAAATTCTATATTTTCATATTCCTTTTCCAGATAACCCGTTAAATCTATATCACTTATAATATAGTCGATTTCACTGATATCGCACAATCGATATGCGGAGAAACGATTGATTTTACTGTTATCGCAAAGAAAAACTTTTTTTCTTGAATTTTCGAACATCAGCTTTCTGGGCTGAATTTCATTCTCAAAGCAATCGTACATAACCCCCTGTGCGGTTAAGGATTGCACGGAAAAAAAGCAGAAATCCGCATAAAATGATTTAATCATCGCCTCGGTATGATAGCCGACAAAGCAGCTGTTTTCAAAATTCAATCTTCCTCCCGCAAGAAATGAATTTATGCCGTATTCCGAGCAAACATTCATACTCGCAAGGCTGTTTGTGATAACGGTTATTCCTTTGACATTTTTTAGATACTCCAGCATAAAAAACGTACTTGTCGACCCATCTATAAAAATAACCTCTCCGGGTCGTACCAATTCCGACGCCTTCTGTGCCACAAAGGTCTTTTCCTTCGTATTTTGATGGCTTCTGAGATAAAACGGGATTTTTTTATTTATGGATTCCTTTATTTCGGCACCGCCGTAGCTTCGTGTTATATTTCCCTCCAGCTCCAGCTTTTTCAAATCGCGCCTTATGCTAGACGGACTTATATGTATTTTCCGGGCAAGGTAATCCACCGTCACATAACCGTTCTGTGCCAAAAGGGTCATTATTTCTTTTTCACGTTCACTTTTATACATACTACACCTCATGCTCGTTTTTGCGTATTTATCACAAAAAAGCTTGATTTCTTTCTTCTTTTTCGCCATTATTGATTTTTGTTGCACATTCATTATACAATATAACAGTCAGTTTGTAAAGATATACTGATAAAAAATAATAGCAAGGAAGTTACAGACATGTATGATATAGCGATTATAGGCGCCGGCGTAGTCGGTGCAATGACTGCCAGAGAACTCAGCAGATACAATCTGAAGCTCTGTATTCTGGAAAAGGAAAACGATGTTGCCATGGGTGCGACAAAAGCAAATTCGGCTATTGTTCATGCCGGATTTGATGCGAAACCCGGAACCTTGAAGGCAATGCTCAATGTCAAGGGTTCAAAAATGATGGCTGCTGTTTGCTCGGAGCTCGGAGTTAAATACAAAAAAAACGGCTCCCTCGTCATCGGCTTTGACGACAAGGACAAGCAGACCATTCAGACACTTTTTGAACAGGGTCAAAAAAACGGTGTTGAAAATTTAAAGATATTAAATCAAGCCGAGCTTCGCGCTCTTGAGCCGAATATAAGCGACAATGCCGTCGCAGCACTTCATGCTCCCGAAGGTGCGATTGTATGTCCGTACGAATTGTGTATTGCCGCCGTGGGAAATGCCATGGATAACGGAGCGGATTTAAAGCTGAATTTTGAGGTTACCGCTATTAAAGAAAGCAAAGACGGCTATGAAATCATATCCGATAACGAAAGTATATCAGCTAAGTATGTCATAAACGCTGCCGGAATATATTCCGATGCGATAGCTGCACTTATCGGTGACAATAGCTTCGACATACACCCCCGTCGCGGCGAATACATACTGCTTGACCGTGAATGCGGAGATTTGGTAAAAAGTACCGTTTTCAGAACTCCGACCAAAATGGGAAAAGGCATCCTGGTATCACCCACAGTTGACTCAAACCTCATTTTGGGTCCTACATCTGTGGATATTACGGATAAAGAAAACACCGAAACAACTGCTGAGGGCTTTGCAAGCATTATAAAAGAAGCAAACGAAAACGTCAAGGGCGTACCTCTCGGAAAAACCATAACCTCCTTCTGCGGACTAAGAGCCGTGGGTTCGACAGGTGACTTTATAATCAATTCTCCGAAAAAAGGCTTCGTAAATGCCGCAGGCATAGAATCACCGGGACTTTCGTCCTCCCCTGCCATTGCGGAAATGATTGTGGATTTACTGCGTACAAGCGGTGCGGAATTAACCGAAAACAAAAACTTTAACCCCATACGGCAGTCTGCGCATTATTTTAAAAATGCCGACATTGCCGAAAAAAACAGAATTATAAAAGAAAATCCAGCATACGGAAAAATAGTATGCAGATGCGAAACTGTCACCGAAGGTGAAGTAATAGACGCCATAAGACGAAATCCCGGTGCGCGTGACACAGACGGTGTCAAAAGACGTACGCGCTCCGGTATGGGACGTTGTCAGGGCGGATTTTGTCTGCCGTACATTGCCGAAATTCTCAAGCGTGAGCTTGGCGTTTCCGATGACAGCGTTACCAAGCACGGCGGAGCATCGAAAATTTCAATCGGAAAGACAAAGGAGGTCAATTAAATGACTGATTTGGTAATAATCGGCGGAGGACCTGCCGGAATGAGTGCGGCGGCTGCCGCATATGAAAGCGGTATAAAGGACATACTTATTCTTGAGCGTGACGAGAAGCCGGGCGGCATACTCAGACAGTGCATACACAACGGATTCGGGCTTCATAAGTTCAAAGAAGAACTTACCGGACCGGAATATGCCGCACGCTACGAAGAAAAAATCAAAGAGTATAACATCAAATACAAATTAAATACCATGGTGCTTGACGTATCGCCCGACAAGGTCATAACCGCCACGAATGAAACGGACGGCATTTTCCAAATACAGGCACGTGCCGTAATACTTGCAATGGGTTGCCGTGAGCGCGCAAAAGGCTCACTGAATATCGCAGGAAGCAGACCGTCCGGTATATACAGTGCCGGAACAGCACAGAAACTTGTGAATATGAAGGGCTTAATGCCGGGTAAAAACATAGTAATTCTGGGTTCGGGAGATATAGGACTTATAATGGCACGCCGCATGACACTTGAAGGTGCCAAGGTTCACGCTGTATGCGAGCTTATGCCCTACTCCGGCGGACTTGCCAGAAATATAGAGCAGTGTCTGAATGATTTTGACATTCCTCTGAAGCTCAGCCACACCGTTGTCAAAATTCACGGTAAAGACCGCGTCGAAGGTGTGACAATATGCGAGGTCGACGAAAACCGCAAACCCATAGCCGATACAAAGGAATTTATCCCATGTGACACTCTGCTGCTGTCAGTCGGTTTGATTCCGGAAAATGAGCTTTCAAAAAGTGCCGGAATACAGCTGAGCAGTATCACAAACGGCGCAGTCGTAGACCAAAACCGTCAAACCTCCGTTGAAGGTATATTCGCCTGCGGAAATGTTCTTCATGTTCATGATTTGGTGGATTATGTTTCAAACGAAGCCGAAGAAGCGGGAAAGGCTGCAGCGGCTTATATAACGGGCAGAGCCAAAAAGGAGCTTAACATTTCCATTGAGCCTGTCGGACATATTCGCTATACGGTTCCGCAGACAATAACCGAGGACAGAGATATTTCCGTATATTTCAGAGTGGATTCTGTCCTTAAAAATGTAAAAATAAATGTAACTGACGGCGATAAGATAATTTTCAGCAAAAAAAGACCGAAGGTCGCCCCGGGTGAAATGGAAAGCATAACCCTAAAGGCAGGCTCCTTCACCGGTGCCGAAAAACTTAAAGTTGAATTGGAGGAGCTCATATGAAAAGAGAATTAACCTGTATATCATGCCCCCTTGGATGTCAATTAACCGTAGAATTTGAAAATAACGAAATCACAAACATAACAGGGTTTACCTGTCCGCGCGGGAAGGAATACGCCAAAAACGAATGTACAAACCCCGTCCGCATCGTGACCTCCACCGTCAGAACGGCAGACGGCTCGTTTGTGCCCGTAAAAACGGATAAACCTGTCCCAAAAAACAAAATATTTGAATGTATGAGAATCATTAACAGCACAGAAATAAAAACTCCGGTTTCCGTCGGCGATGTTTTAATTCCCGATGTTTTCGGAAGCAACATAGTCGCAACCGCAAATAAAGAGTGATGAATCCGATTCAGACAATACAATACGGTGCTATGCCAATGCCGCTCATAAGCCTTCCTGTCAGTAGCGATTTTCTTGTTTTTCGCAGCAATCAGGAGAATTTCAAAAAGACGGTTGCATAAAATCTGCAACCGTCACAAAAATTTCATTATTCGATTTTAACCACAACTATTGACAAAGAAACGAAAATGCTCATAAATACAATGCTTTATTCTCAGTCTCTTTTGAAAATATCTCTCGTGTAGACCTTACTCAAAACATCATCAAGGCATGTATCGTAGCGATTTGCGATAAGGTACCGTTCTATATATTCGTCCTGTATAAGATATTTCTTTCTGTTGATCATTTCCGCCTTTTCCGGTATCATTATATTTTTCGGTATACTTTTTTACCGCAAACGTATCATACGGAAGTTCGATAAATAAAACGGTTTTTCCTGACTTCAAGTCGGTGCTTATGTCTTTGTACACATCATTTTCCGTGCTTGTATATATTTTGACGAACGTATTTTTTCTATTCCGTCAACGCTCCGAATCCTGACATATTCGGCAGCCTTACAATCATGTGTGTACTGCACGCCATAGACAACTCCATTATCGGAAATGACCTTTTTTTCAATGCATATGATGCTCCAACGGCTTGATATTTCATCCGTATTTGAACGGCGAGCTTACCCCCCCTACGGTGACCCGTCGCACTGCGGCAGCTTCACCGGTATCAGAGCCGCCCACACCAAGGCTCACTTTACCCGTGCAGTCATCGAAGGCGTGGCGTTTTCACTTTTGGACTGCAAGAATTACCTGCTCTCTAAGGGTATAAAGCTTAACGAAAAAGCCGCTATAATCGGCGGCTCGTCAAGTCCCCTCCGGAGGCAAATCGTCACTGATGCACTTGATATGGCCCTTGTACAGTACGAAAACAGCGATTCTTCACTCGGCAGCGCAGTTTTGGCAGGAATAGCTTCAAACGTGTTCGACGGATTTGAGGACGACATAAATAAATGTATAAAAAAGTTGCTTGTCCAAAAGCCGTCATAACAAAATTGACACAAACCATGACGGAGGTACAAAATATGCTCTCAAGCAATTATGCTGAAACTATATTAAATTTACATTCATGCTATATTAGCCTTAATTTCCTTGCCAGTCACAAACAAATGCTTATATTTATATGAGAAATAAGCTCTCGTTGCCAGCATAACAAATTCGGATATATTACGCAATATTGCAATATTCACTATTGTAAAGCTATTGGCAATAATAAGAAGTCCTATACCGGAAAGCTGTGCTACAGCACCCCAAATCGTACTTAATGTTGTCTGTTTGACCTTATTGATAGCCCCCAAAGCAGGCCATCCCAATATTGCCACCGGAAATGACATCACAATTATCGGTAAAAATATTCTGAATATTTGTGATGCCGCTATATATTTTTTTCCCGCAACAATAGTTAATATTGTCGGGGATATTATGTAGCAAATACCACTGCAAATAAAAATTATAGGTGTAAATATCAATAAAATGTTTTTTATGAGCTTAAAATCCTTTGTTTTTATCATATACGGATATATACCGTTACTGATTGGCGTGTACATATTTTGAATAGCCCCGACAATTTGCATGCAGACACTCCAATATGCAATCTGCTCCATATCATTTATGAAAGCACCCATAATCACAGTATTCAGTGCGCCAAATGCTGAGCTTGCCATTGAATTTGCAAAATACCCGAATGAATTTGCTATTTTTTTAAAGCAGACTTTCAGTCCTGTAAAAATAAATCTATACCCCATTTTTCTTGCAATAATCCAATTTAACAAAATCGCTACTACAGAGCTCAATACATCGAATATAGGTATAAGCAAAATGTCCGTATCGCTTTTTATAAACAAAACTGTGAGTACTACCGAAATCATTTTCATTATCACAAAAATGATTGTTACTATATGCATCTTTTCAATTCCGCGGAATAAAAAATCAAGCAAGAAGCAAGACAACATCGGCACAAGCAATGAACTGCATACATATAACAGATTATCTGTTAAAACATCTATTTTTCCGCTGACCGCCATAATCACAATAAAAGCGGCAATGGACAACAGAAGCTTGGAAACAACCGTATTTCCAATAACCTGCGACACTTCACGTTTATTGTTTTGAACCTCGACTATATCCTTAACTGCCGATAGCATAAATCCAAAGTCTACAATAATCTGTGCATATCCGACCACGGCTTTGACATACGAAACCATACCGTAAGCATCAACCGATAAAACTCTTGCTAAATACGGCAATGTCAGTAAAGGAAATATCGTTTTGGCTGCTGTCAAAAAATAAAGCATTACTGTATTAAAAAGTGTGTCTGTATATTTCTTTTTCATTATCTTCTCCGTTTACCATTTCTTTTTTCTTTTCCAAAATCAGCATTTCAATCACAATAATTGAAATCCAAAACACAAAATGTGTATATGTAAATGCCGATTCCGTTAAGCCCCTTATCATCCAGACAATAATAAAAATGTACATATGCGAATACAATGTATCATTTATTAAAACATGTCCGGCTTCTGTCAAGGTTCTGTAAAACATGCATATAAAAATCAAAGTACCGCATGTACCCTGTGTCAACAACATATAAAGAATACTGTTATGCGGGTCGTTTTCAACAATGCCGTTTCTCAGCAAAACCGTAGTATCATAACCTCTTCCGAACGTAGGATGCTCCGAAATTAAATTTAGTGCTGTCTTCCAAATATCAGTCCGCCCCGTCAAGCTGCTGTCCTTTTGGAAATATCCCATAATTTCCGACATGAACGGTATGTTGACGGATTGCATTATTATTAACGAAACGAATACCACCGCATACACACTCAAAAACAGCTTAAAGGATATTGTTTTCTTTGTCACCGCGTACCCTATTGACAATATTATCATCAAAAGCACGCTCACCGCTGAAGTGGCACTATGCGTCAAAAACGTGGTATATACCGCAAAAGCAGTTGTAATAATATAAAACATCGAATGCTGTTTACTTTCTCTCCACAAATATAGGTTACTTGCGACATAAAATAACGTGATTTCGGAAAACGAATTTCTATTCTTAGCCACTCCTTTAAAATATCGCGTTGTCGCATTTTCTATATAGGAAACACTTTCATAATCCACATAATACAAAACCGTGCTGATTACAATTAAAATCAAAAGAGTGATATTTATCGTCTTAACCAGCGAGCGCGCATCATTAAAAACATATATTCCCAAAGAATAGTATGCCCACAAGCACATCAATGACATAGTTCTGCTTACCAATAAATACTCTTCCGACGAAATCACTGCAGCCAAGATATTCATGAATATCAAAAAAATGAAATACAAAAGATATTTAACCCTAATTTTTTCATAGGAGATTTTTTCCATCGATGTTTGTATAAAGTATATTCCTGCCAATCCGCACGTAACCATATTAAGCATAAGAACAATCCGCTTGCCTAATTCCGGACTTTTAAATAGTGTAAACACAGCCGGCTCACACGGAATTATACCCAAAAACAAAATACTTATGAGTAATTTTTTTATCATTGGCCTACGTCCTTTTCTTTGAAACTTAATGCTTCCGACTCATATAAAATTTCAATTTATCTTTAAACCGCGTTATGATACGTAATATTATTATATTTCTTTTTCTTATAAAATAAAGATATAAATTGACATATTTGCCAAAATGCAATTCTCGGTTATACCATTCGGGGTGAAGCTTTTCAAAATCATCCATAAAAGCATTGATTCGCTTGCTGTTTGTGTTTAAACGCAGCATAGCTTGAACCGTCCCGAACAAATATTCTTTAACCTTAAGTGCCGTTATCGCTTCCATATGAGATTTATCAACACTTTTTTCTATTAAATCAAATGCAAAGTCCGCTCTTTTGATTGCGGTTTCAATATTATCGGCTCCTACAGAGCCCGTTTTCATTACAACCGAATCCTCATGTATATTATACTCATACATATACTCTTTTTTATAATAAATCGTTTCGCAAAAACTTAAAACTATTTTATTAAATACAAAATCCTCTTTTGTTCTCATATCGGGAAATTCTGCATTATTGTTTTTTATTATACTATTTTTATATAC
>CAYRGA010000061.1:0-10748 GCA_964423705.1 uncultured Oscillospiraceae bacterium | reverse complement strand
AAGCATCAAAAAAAGCGGTAGCCTCTGAAAGGAACATTTCAGAGGCTTCTCTACCCACAGGTGAAAATTACGCTGCTACGGTTTGCTGGCCAGTGAATAATGGTATTACGTCGGGAACGTCCGATACGACATTATCTCCGGATGATATCTGCTCCAGAGGACAGATAGTTACCTTCCTTTTCAGAACGGTAAAATAGAGATAAATAAGCTTAAACACTGTAAAATTTGAGCCGATTGCATACAAAGCAATCGACTCAGAAACTTTTTAATTAAATTTTCTTTTAAAAACATCAGTTTTTAAGAACGGAAATCGCATCGGAAATGGTTTTCTCGTATGCTTCTCTGCCGTATTTATCAACCTCGGCTTTATTCTTTTCGCCGTGAGTAAGGCAGCCTGCACCGCCTATACATCCGCCGTTACATGCCATGCCCTCCACGAAGTTAGCATCCAGCACATTTTTGCTTTTCTTCAAAAGTGCTGTTCGGCATGCCTCTATACCGTCGCAGGACAGGGCTTTTAAATCGAAGTTGTCTATTCCCTGTTCACGGAGTGCCTGAGTTACCGCATCCGAAAGTCCGCCGCAACGTGCGAAAATTCTTCCGTAGTATGAGGCGTTATCCAGTACATCCTCTTCAAGAGTGGTGATATCCAAATCGCGGCTGTCAAAAAGTGCCTGGAGCTCCTCGAAGGTTATCGTCGAATCAACATATGGCTTGACACTTTCCTTCTGAATTTCCATTTTCTTTGCCGTACAAGGTCCTATAAATACGATTTTTGCATTTTCGGTAGTGTCCTTGATATATTTTGAAATAGCTGCCATAGGTGACAGATTATGCGAAATATACGGTGTTAATTCACTGAAGCTTTTTTCTATATAATTTACAAACGCCGGGCAGCAGGAGCTGGTAAGGAAGCCCTTTTCGGCAAGCTCTTTCGATTCCTCCCATGCCACCATATCGGCACCGAGTGCCGCTTCGACAACGGTGTAAAAACCGAGCTTTTTAAGTCCGGTTATCACCTGCCCGAGCTTGGCATAGGTAAACTGACTTGAAATAGATGGTGCCACCACCGCATATACCTTAAACTTGCTTCCGTTTTCGCTCTTTTTAAGCATGTCTATTACATCCAGAATATATGACTTGTCCGTTATCGCACCGAATGGGCACTGGTAAACGCAGGCACCGCAGGAGATGCACTTGTTGTTGTCAATCTTTGCGGCTTTGTTTTCATTCATGGAAATCGCCTTTATTTTACATGCATTTTGGCACGGCCTTTTTCTGCTTACGATTGCGGTATACGGACAGACCTTTGCGCATGCGCCGCACTCTACGCACTTCGATTTATCTATGTGTGCCACATGATTATGGTCGAAGGATATCGCTCCGCGCTTACAGACATCCTCGCATCTGTGAGCCAAGCATCCGCGGCATGCGTTTGTAACTTCATAGCCGCCTACCGGACATTCATCACAGGCAATTTCGATTACTTCTATAACATTCGGATTTTCCTTGTTTCCGCCCATTGCGATTTTCACACGTTCAGCAAGAATCGCACGTTCCTTATATACACAGCAGCGCATTGTGGGTGTATTTCCGGGTACTAATTTCTGAGGAATATCCAACACATTTTCAAGAAGTGTATCCGACCAAGCCTGCCTTGCGACTTCGCGCAGAACTTTGTACTTAAGATGCTGAACTTTGGTATCAAACTTTCTCATTTGTAACCCCTCTTTCTAAAAATAGCTTACTTTGATGTGCTTTCCCATCTGACTTAAACATTCTGAAAGCTCCTCGACAAGATTCATCTTTATACTGAAATTTATCGGAAGGTCCGGATTTTGATGTGCGGGATTTATGGCTCTGCCGACATAAAAGTTTATATCCGTCGCCTCCTCAAACAGCAGACGACTTATGAGCGATGCGCCGTCCCGCTTCATGCTCCAGTGCTTATAGCTTTCGTTGTCCTCCAGATAATCCTTGGCATATTCCAAAACCCTGTTTATGGTAATAACACCCTCTGTAACTAAGTCAACGCCTTCGATTTCCGATATCGGCGGTATATCCGCGCTTTCAAAATTTAAGCTCGTTTTAACCGGCTTGCGCAGATACTTCGCTGCAATTGACGAAGTAGTACCGCCGCATATGATATGCTTTCCTTCCTTGGAGAAAAATAACGCCATCATGCGGTTGCAGTCATCACGGTTGGCAGGCGGACCGAACAGAAGATTCATGGGTTCACGCTTGCGTATCCTTACCACGCATGCTGTGGCATCATCACCGGGTTCTCCGCCGTAGAGCTTATTGCACTCGTCTACAAGTATCGTGGAAAGTGTCTTTGCGGTATAACCTATATCGGATATCGGCTCCAAAAAAGATATTATATCCTCTCTTTTCCAGCCGAAATTATACGCATCACCTATACCGGCATGAGGGCATCCGTCGCTCATTGCGACGAATACATCATTTTCTTTAAGGTTGAAGGAGGATTGATATATCGTTTTACCGTCCATCATTGTCTGCGTTTTCGGATAATCATAAAGCTTGCCATCACGAAAACAAATGACATGCGGATTATCGTACTGAATTATTTCCACGGTTTCGTTGCTTATGATGTTCATTATGGTAAAGGTGGAATATGCGACCTTTCTAACCGAGCATATAGGAAGTGTTTTGGCAATAGTGGAAACACAGTCCTCAAGCGACATTCCCTGCGACATCATGGTAGAAATTATCTTTGATGTGAGCGTAGACAATATGCTGGCTTTAACGCCGCTTCCCAGACCGTCTGCCAAAACAGCCACAGTTGAATCATCATTGTATTCTATAATCTCCACATGGTCACCGCACAGCTGCTCACCAACATGGTTTATGCTCTTGTAGCCTATATCAGCACACAAATCATTCATTGGTTATTGCCTCCTTGAGCTTAGTAAGCGCTATTTTGGTTTCAGCGGCTGTTTCACCCAAAAGCGAGGCGATTTCCTGTACAACCCTCATCTGCTTATCGACAACCTTATCGGCTGTTTCAAGTGTCTGACGGCCAATGTTTTCTTTCCTTTCGCGCTGTTGTTCCTCCTCGGTCACATCGCGCATGATGCATACCAAAAGGTGATATTCTTTGTCATATATAACCGATACTTCGGCATATTTTTTGTATTCGGCAAGATATATATTTTGATTGCGGATATCTTCGCCGCTTTGCAATGCGTTTGCAAAAATCGTCGGGTCTAATATACGCACAACAGGCTCTCCCAAAATGTCAGAGGTATTGCGTATATTCATGATGCTTTTGGCGGCTGAATTTATCTGCTGAACCTCCAGCGCCTCATTTAAAACGATGAGGCCGTTTGGTGTGTTGTTTACTATCGTATCGGAAAAGCTTTCCGCCTTATCCTTTAAAAACGGCAGACACATTGACATGTCGGCTTTTCCGTTATAAATTGCTATTGCTTTCTCGCGGCAGGTATTGTAGCCGCACGAGCCGCAGTTCAATTCGTCCGACGGGCGTAGCTTGCCCATTTGACGCAATATATCACGTATTTCGCTGTCTGATGGCGGCTTTAATCGACGCTCTATATACTCAAAGTTTTTCTTTAGTGTAAGAGAATCCGGCTGTGATACCACAAAATCTTTCTTGCCGGCAAAATTTGAAACAGCCATGTAATCATGAACCGGTGAACGATGGAATTTTTCCATGACGGGACCGCCTATGCAGCTTCCCGCGCATGCCGACATCTCTATGAAGCAATGGTGAATCTTACCGTTTTCGATATCCTTAAGCGCAGCTATGCAGTTTTCCGTACCGTCAATTGCGAGGTAGGTGTATTTTTCGTTATCCTGAGCCATTGTTTTGAGTATTCCGCCCGTGGTCGGGAAGAACCTTGTTCTACTGTTTTCATCGCTGTCCATATTCTGAGCCAGCTGTATTCCTTGCTCTTTAAACCAGCTTGTGAGCTCCTCGAAGGTAAGCACCGCATCCACGATGCCCTCATAATGCTCCGCCTCATCTTTTTTTGCGACACATGGTCCGATGAAAACGGTTTTCGCTGTAGGAAAACGTTTTTTTATGTCAAGACAATGGGCCTGCATGGGTGAAACGACATCAGCGAGATACTGAAGTTCACTCGGAAAATATTTTTGAATAAGCAGGTTGACCGAATGACAGCATGATGATATCAAAACATCTCTGTTTTCCTCGTTTAAGATTCGCTCATACTCATTTTTCACTATGGCGGCACCCACTGCCGTTTCCTCTACCTCAAAAAAGCCCAGTGCTTTAAGTGCATCGCGCATAGAAGCTATGCCGACATTGTAGTTGGCTACAAAAGACGGTGCAAGGCTGACTATCACAGGTTCATTTCCCTGAATCAATACTTTTACTTTTTCCGTTTCATCCACTATTTCCTTGGCATTTTGCGGACAGACCACAAAGCACTGACCGCACAGAATACATTCGTTGCCTATAATATGAGCTTGATTGCCGGAAAAACGTATTGATTTTACCGGACAATGCCTGATACATTTATAGCAGTTTTTACAGTTGGATTTTTTTAATGTTAAACAATTTGCCATATGCTTATACTACCTTTCATTGATATTCATGTGCTAAAAGTACAGTCATGCAAAACGGCGGATTTGTAACATCCGCCGTTTTAATGTGTAATTATAATTGCTTTTATTCGCCGACCGCCGAAAACGAAATGCGTATAAAGCTCATTACGATATTTTCCTGCTGTTTTTTAAAACAGAGATATTAAATATTTATGCTAAAATATTCTTTTCAAAAAACTCTTTCACGTTGTCGGGAGTAACAGAGTAGAATTTGTCATCTACCGTTACGCACACGCCTTCCTGGCATTTTCCCATACAAAATGTTCCCGCAAGCTCAACTTTATCGTTTAAATCGTTGTCCGCAATCATAGTCTGAAGCTGTTCTACTACATATCTTGAGCCCTTGATATGGCATGAGCTTCCTATACAAACAGTAACCTTCATCACAATTTCCTCCTATTCGTAATCTACAACGTCTATCCAGGAATGTAAGAATTCTCTTTCTTTTTCATTGCCCTTTACAGACTGTGATGCAGCTACTATCGGCATCCACTTCTGAATATATTGTTTTGCGGTATCGCTCTTCTTGCAGAATAAATCCAAATATTCCTTAGCACCGTCGATATCGCCGTTTAGCCAAAACAGAAGATAGGTTCTGGCTACATCCGCAGATGCATTTCCCTGAGTAGCGTGCGACCAATCCAGAATATAGCATGTACCATCGTCAGTTACGATAATATTTTCCGGGTTAAAATCTCCGTGACACAGCTTGTTGTGCTTGGGCATGGATTCAAGCTGTGTATGCAAATCATATCTCGTAGTGGCATTCAAATCCGAAATATTGATTTTTCTGTTCATTTTATCCTTGAGCTTGTTGAGCAGCGGGCACTTTTTGGAGTGCATTTCCAACTGCAAATCAACAAACATATTGAGGTATTCCGATTTCTTTTCGGGGTTCTCCTGCATAAGCTGAGCCAGCGTCTTTCCCTTTATGAAATCCGATACAATCGCCCATTTTCCGTCTATCATGGTAACGGAATGGATTTTCGGAATATTAAGTCCCGTTTCTTCCACACGTGCCTGATTCAATGCTTCGTTAAGAACATCAGCCTTTGAATAATCCTCGTTGAAAACCTTTATACAAAGGCTTCCGTCGTGATATACGGTTTTATCGTTTCTTACAGCTATTACTCTATCCAACTTCATGTTCGGTTCCTCCTCATACACTTACATTGGTGCCGTAATATGCATTAAGGTACATCTGCTTAATTTCACTCATGAGAGGATATCTCGGGTTTGCACCTGTGCACTGGTCATCAAATGCCTGCTCGGTCATTTCGTCAAGTCTGTCTAAAAATACCTTTTCATCAATGCCGTAATCTTTAATTGTTTTCTTGATGCCGACCTTTTCCTTAAGTTCGTTAATAGCTTTTATGAGATTTTCAAGTTTTTCTTCATCATTCTTACCCTTGATTCCCAGGGCGTCCGCAACCTCTGCGTATCTTGCAAGTGTGTGCGGATGGTCGTACTGCGGGAAGGTACCCATCTTAACCGGTGTTTCGCAAGCATTGAAGCGGAGTACCTGTTCTATCATAAGAGCGTTTGCCACGCCGTGCGGTAAGTGGTGGAAAGCACCGAGCTTATGAGCCATAGAGTGGCATACACCCAGGAATGCGTTTGCAAATGCCATACCTGCCATAGTAGCGGCATTAGCCATTTTTTCTCTTGCGACAATGTCGTTTTGACCGTTATCGTATGCACGCGGCAAATATTCAAATATCATCTTGAGTGAGCGGATAGCAAGGCTGTCTGTATAATCAGTAGCCAGCATTGCCGCATATGCTTCAAGGGCATGTGTTACGGCATCTATACCGGAAGCTGCTGTAAGTCCCTTCGGTGCACTCATGTGGAAGTCCGCATCGATTATAGCCATGTTCGGCATGAGCTCATAGTCGGCAAGCGGATACTTAACACCTGTTTTCTCGTCTGTTATAACGGCAAACGGTGTAACCTCGGAACCTGTTCCGGCAGAGGTCGGGATTGCAATGAAGTATGCCTTTTCACCCATTTTCGGGAAGGTGTAGACACGCTTTCTTATATCCATGAATCTCATTGCCATATCCATGAAGTCTACTTCCGGATGTTCATACATTACCCACATAATCTTAGCTGCGTCCATAGCTGAACCGCCGCCGAGTGCGATTATGCAGTCAGGCTGGAATGCCTGCATCTGAGCAGTACCTTCCTTGGCACATGCGAGTGTCGGGTCAGGAGCCACATCGAAGAATGTTGAATGTGTGATTCCCATTTCGTCAAGCTTATCGGTAATCGGTTTTGTGTAACCGTTGTTGTATAAGAAGCTGTCTGTAACGATAAATGCTTTCTTTTTGCCCATAACGTTTTTAAGTTCATCAAGTGCAACGGGGAGGCAACCCTTTTTAATATATACTTTCTCAGGAGCTCTGAACCAAAGCATATTCTCTCTCCTTTCGGCAACTGATTTGATGTTTATCAAGTGCTTAACTCCTACGTTCTCCGAAACGGAATTTCCGCCCCATGAGCCGCATCCGAGAGTAAGCGAAGGTGCAAGCTTAAAGTTGTACAAATCACCGATACCGCCCTGTGATGAAGGAGTGTTTACAAGTATACGGCAGGTTTTCATTCTCTCTGCAAACTCAGCGAGCTTATCCTGCTCTGTTACGGCGTTAAGATAGATTGAAGATGTATGACCGTAACCGCCGTCTGCGATGAGCTGCTCTGCTTTTGAAAATGCATCCTGAATGTCTTTAGCTTTATACATTGCAAGAACGGGAGAGAGCTTCTCGTGTGCAAATTCCTCGGAAATGTCAACGCTTTCAACTTCACCTATTAAAATCTTGGTATTTTCGGGAACCGTAACGCCTGCCAAAGCAGCGATTGTAACCGGCTTCTGACCTACGATTTTAGCATTGAGCGCACCGTTTATGATAATAGTCTTTCTAACCTTTTCTGTTTCATCGGCATTGAGGAAGTAGCAGCCTCTGTCCGTAAATTCCTTTTTAACTGCCTTGTATACCTTGTCAAGCACGATTACCGACTGCTCAGATGCGCAAATCATACCGTTATCGAAGGTTTTTGAATGAATTATCGAGTTTACCGCGAGAATTATATCAGCTGTATCGTCGATGATTGCCGGTGTGTTTCCGGCTCCTACGCCGAGTGCCGGCTTTCCGCTTGAATATGCGGCTTTAACCATTCCGGGACCGCCTGTAGCGAGGATTATATCAGCTTCTTTCATTACCAGGTTTGTCATTTCGAGGCTAGGAACATCTATCCAGCCGATGATTCCCTCGGGTGCTCCTGCTTCTACGGCAGCTTCAAGCACGATTTTTGCAGCGGCGATTGTGCTTGTTTTTGCACGCGGATGGGGACTGATGATGATACCGTTTCTGGTCTTTAATGCTATAAGTGTTTTAAATATAGCGGTAGAGGTCGGGTTTGTCGTAGGAATAACGGCTGCGATAACGCCTATCGGCTCTGCTACCTTTTTAATTCCGAATGCTTTGTCCTCTTCTATTACACCGCAGGTTTTGGTATCTTTGTATGCATTGTATATATATTCGGAAGCATAGTGATTTTTAATAACTTTATCTTCTACAATACCCATTCCTGTTTCTTCAACTGCCATTTTTGCAAGCGGTATTCTTGCTTTGTTTGCAGCTATTGAAGCAGCGAGAAAAATCTTGTCAACCTGCTCCTGGGTATATTTTGCAAATTCTTCCTGTGCGGCTCTAACGCTTGCGAGTTTCTCTTCAAGTGCTTCCACACTGTCAACGATGGTATAGTTCTTTTCTTTCATTGTATATCCTCCTGTCCGTTTTTTAAAACAGCATTTAGCTGATTATTCAAGTGCGCTGCCGAAAGTGCGATGTTTTCTTGCTTAACAAGCACATTGGCAGGAACACATAGATTACATTGTGCGAAATTCCAAATCGCGGAAATGTTGTTTTCAATCATTTTGTCACAAACCTTTTGAGCATCATCCGACGGAACCGTAATGATTCCTATCTTGATGTCGTGTTCTTTGCAAAAGCTGTCAAAATTCTTCATGGGATATATCGGCTTTCCGCTTTCCGAAAACCCTGCTTTGCTTTCATCACAGTCAAATGCTGCTGCGATTTTAAGTCCGAAATCCTCGAAACTGTCATAGCTCATAAGTGCTTTTCCCAGCTTTCCGGCTCCGACGACTATCATACTGCACTGAGAATTTGATTTTAAATAATTTTCAAGACAGCTTATCAGCTCGGAAATAATATAACCCGTTTTCGGCTTTCCTCCGCCGCTTACGGAATTAAGATCCTTTCTGACCTGAACATCTCCCAGGGAAAGATTGTCGGCAATCGCCGCCGATGAAATATGCTCGTTGTTGCCATGGGGCAAGGTTCGTAGATATTTCAAATACATCGGAAGTCTGCCGAGAGTTGCTCTGGTTACACCGACGCGGTTCATACTGCACCTCCCACAATTATTCTCAACTTTGTTAATATTTTAACAAAGTTTTGCGTTTTTGGGAATTGTAAAAAATATATATCAGTAATGTACTTATCGATATACCCCGTAACAATTAAAATACGCCTTATAAATATTTTCTTTTCGCCTCGCACAGAGCAGAGATGAATTTGTTGTCCAGCTCAGTGAGGCGGTAGTCCTTTTTGTAAATCATAACATCCTTGTATATTTTTTGATTCTGTCTGCATTTTTTCTGAATCAATCCGTAACGCGCCAGAAGCTTTTCGGGCATCGGTGATACCCACATGTATGTGTTCTTGTTCTCCGAAAGCAAATCAAATTGACTGGCACGCTCAAAAACGAAGATTCTTTGCTTTGAATTTGTCTTAAGCTCCTCTTTTTTTACTGCGGAAAAGGGCAGTGAAGGCACATACGGGTCGGCATGTGCTATCTCTGTGTACGATGTCAAATCATCAAAGGAGATTTCATCTATATCCGCAAGTGTGCTGTCTTTGCTCATAGCCAGAACGTAATGAAATTCCGTTATCATTTCGTATTGCAGACCTTTTTCCTCCAGCATTGATTTATAATACTTGTCGTAATTGTCCGCATAGCGTATTATTCCGAGCTTGTAGTCCTCCTGAAGGATGTTTTTTATAGCGCGCAGCGCATTGGTTTCCTTATAGAAAAGCTCTGCCTCAGTATCGGGATTTAATCCTGATGTAAAGCACGAAAAGGCTTCCGATATATAGCTTGCACGTGGAACCGAAATGGAAAATCTGAGCTTGGAATGTGAATTTGACTTGTACATAGCCTCCACATCATCTATCTGCTTTAAGATGGATTTGGCATATCGGAGAAAGGTTTCCCCTTCGGGAGTTATTTCCATTCCACGCGCCGACCTCTCGAAAATTGTAATTCCGAGTGATGCTTCAAGCTCCTTTATGGCACGGCTCAAATTCGGCTGTCCGACAAAAAGTGCCTCTGCGGCTTTATTTATGGAGCCGCACTTTTCGACCTCGACAGCATACTTCAAATGTACTATATTCATACGACACACCTCCGAATATCTGCAAGCAGAAAACCGTTATTTAAAAGTAATAATGTATTTTAGTTAGACTTTTTGACAGGCTTTTTGACAGGCTTTTTCTTATATACTATATTGGAAAGATATTTTTCCGTTATGCTGAAGTCGTATCTTCCGGCTATATAACCGATTCCCGAAGCAATAACCGGCAAAATCGCCGCAATAATACCGCCGAGAACCGAGATTTTATTATTGTCGTCGATAATCAGACCCATAAAAGAAAAATTCAGGATTCTGTATACGGCATTAAAAATCATTCCTGTATTCAATGCGGCGATAAGCAGTATGATGTTCACTGCCAAAATGCCGCCGGAATATACAAATCCCGTATAGATTCTGTATTTAATATCCGAGTCGGGTTCTCTTTTCTTCGTGCTTTTATAGGTTCGGTAATCCTTGGCGGAAATTCGCCAAGAATATGTGTAAATTGAAGATAGGTAAATAAGACCTATGACAACGGTGTATATTATCTTCCACATACCGCCGTTTAAAGCCCATGGGCAAATCGATAAAAAAAACAATGACAAAAAATCAAAAATAAGCTGCTCACCGAATAAAGCGAAAAAACATTTTATATGCTTGTTATCCATTTTTAACACCATCCTTAATATATAAATAATAT
>CAYRGA010000060.1:0-10917 GCA_964423705.1 uncultured Oscillospiraceae bacterium | reverse complement strand
TATAATAATCATATGGGAGATGATATAATGAAAAAAACGATAATAGCGCTGCTGGTGCTCACTGCCCTGCTTTCGGGCTGCGGTGGAAAAAACAAAGCCGCCGATAAGGACAAAGCCGATACTCCGAAGGCATCACAAAGCGAGTCCGCAAACAAAACGAAAAAAGAAAATAAATCCGATGATAAAGCTCCGAAGGCTTCCTCCGAGGATAAAAAATCAGAAAACAACGGCACCATAAAGAATCAAGACGGCGAAGCAGTCACCGCCAATGACCTGGAAAAGCTCATCGATGAATCAAACAACCCCGATATCGATGAGGAAACAAAAAGGGAAATTCTGGATGAAATAGACTATATTTTAAAACAGGCAGAACAAAAACAGAATTAAAAAAACGCAATGGCATGCGATTGTCTGAGCCGAAGGCGAGTAAGGCTTTGCCGTTTAGACAATGCCGGTGCAGACGACCCTGTCCGCCCGCGTACATGGCGATTAAATATGTGGATTGTGCCATTTACCACCTCATCCGAATTTTGCTGTGCAAAATCCACCTTCCCCTCCCCAGGTGAAGGCTTTGACGGACGACCACACGGTTTGTAATTCTGGCTGGGGCTTTGACGGACGACCACACGGTTTGTAATTCTGGCTGGGGCTTTGACGGATGACCACATAGGGTCGCCCCTACGTTCCCGCTGCCATACGTTTGGTGGTTGTCCGTAGGGGCAGACGACCCTGTCTGCCCGTATTAACATTCAATAATTTCGGAATAATTCACAGGTCATTCCATACATATTTATATCATGAAATCCTCTTCGCTGAATTTATTTTTACTCAATACCTTCTTAGGTTTAATGATTTTCTTGAATATATCGTACTTAAATTTTTTACAGCAAAAATCCTCAGGCACAGTGCCCTTAATCGAGCACTCGGCATTTCCCGATGCGACTTTCTCTGCATACACGCACATACAGCATTTCGGATTTTCCGTCTCGGAATAAATCATACCTGTTCCTCCGTCACTCCATGGTTATCGTTTCACCCGGTTTTACGCTGTACGGTCTGCCGTCAGCATCGAGCCACACCGTGGTGAGCGAAGGGTTGTACACCTTGTGCCCGTCGGCACTGTACACCAGGCTTTTATACGCCTGAACACAGTTATATATTTCCATATTCGTAGCATACCATATATCATCATTATTAGCGAGCTTTTCGCACAGACCTTCCATATGCTCCCAATTATCATGCTTGTCAAACTCATAGCTGTGCCCCCATATGTACATAAGCCGCGGTACTCTCCGAGCGATATATACATTCGGAGATATATCCAAGTTCAAAAATTCATCTGCATACTCCATAATTTTAGGATTATTGTGATGAGCCGTCGGCATCCATGCGTGAAAATCCTGCGGAAGCATAAAGCCGTTATTATCACCGCCGAGGGTTCTGGCATATACGATATCAAGCTCTGTAAGATACTGCTTTACCGCCTCGTAGTTTCCGAAATTTCCCATTTGATTTATTCCGGTATCGGGGTATGCCATGCCGCGTATGATGCATCCGCACTTGCTTTCAAGCTCAAGACGACAGTTAAGCACATCCCTGATTCCCTCTATGGGTCTGGTATTTCCGTTTGCCCTGTGACATTCACCGTGTACGGCGATTTCGTGTCCCTTTGAAAGAAAATATTCCCGTATCTGTTCGCCCGTAAATGATTTTTCCTGAAGACATTCACCCACAAGGTTAAAAGTCGCCTTCACTCCGTACTTATCGAATATCGAAGCTAAACGTATGTCCTGTTCCACACCGTCATCATAGCTGAAGGTAAGTGCTTTTGCCTTTCCTCCGGGATACCTCATAAAAACATAGCGCATAAAAGTCATCTCCAATTTATAAATCAAATCTTATCGAATGGTTTAAAATCACTTTAATTCTATATCAACATATACCGGACTGTGGTCACTGGAATCAAGAGCATATTTGTCCTCGACAATCCTGTACTGCTTAACGTCAAATCCATCTCCGTAACCTATAATATGGTCTATGGAATCCACATGAGGATTCTCGGTCTTTTTTCCTATGCACACACCGTTTTCACCTATTATAGGGTCACCGTGATATGAGCTTATATCATCACGATTCTCCGCAATGTCAAACAGATGATTAATTTTAAATGACGGATACACAACATTGAAAACATTGCTTGCACGTGTGCAGTTCATATCACCGAAGGCGAACACCGGGCAATCAAAACGCTTTGATAAATGCTCCATAAGCTTTGCCATCTGAACAGCATTTTTTTCTCTTACGCGGTTGTCCTCGTTATCCCTTGCCATCCACCAAAAGTGAGTGTTGCAAACGCCGAATACCTTATCATCATCCTTTTTCTTAATAACAGCCCAGGTAATTACCTTAGATGTGTCATCCGTATCAAAGAGGTCTTCAAAGCCGACTGCCAAGGCTTCATAACCCTTCTTCACGGCAAGCGGTGCGAAATTTGTCTTATCCAATATATGAGTACCGACAAAGCTGTATTCGTCCGACAGCTTTTCAAAAAGACCGCTCTTGCTCCACGAAGCTGTTATCTCCTGAAAACCGATTATGTCCGGAGAATAATTTTTATATACACTGTAAATATCCTCCAAGCGCGGTTCGACAGGGTTTCCGAAGAAATCTCCCCATATGTTTGTAGTCATAATTCTCATATTTACGTTTCTCTCCTTATTTAAAACTTTATATCAGTCTTTATTATAGTTATTTTAAATTTGATTGTCAATGTTAAATCCCGTTATTCGGCTTAAACACCGATAAAGCTTACATAAGCGGTGCGAAAATCCTGAACACTCTTCCGGCAAGTCTGTAGAGCACCTTGAGCCGATTGTAATCCTTCTGAGTAAACAGGCGGCATTTTTCCAAGGTATTCTCAAAATCCGCTTCGATATCATCTATCACGCCGTTTCCGTAAATATATACACCGCATTCGTAATGCAAATACAAACTTCTGAAATCGTAGTTCGCCGAGCCGACAAACGCCCTTTCGCCGTCAGCCACCGTGCTCTTCGCATGCACAAAGCCGGGAGTGTATTCGTAAATCTTAACACCCGCCCTTATAAGCTCGGGATAATACGTCCTCGCAAGCGCAAAAGCATACCACTTGTCGGGAATATGAGGCATGATGATTTTAACGTCCACACCGCGCTTTGCGGCGAATTTCAGAGAATCCGCCAGGTCATCGTCCAATATCAAATACGGTGTCGTGATATGAACATACTTCTTTGAGGTATTTATCATATGAAGATACACATTTTCGACGACCGCTTCATTATCCATGGGATTATCATCAAACGGAGCGATAAAGCCGCCTGCGTTTTCGACTGCGGTATTGTCGGATATGTAAGCATTAAAATCAGTTTTGTTTTCCTTATACAAATCCCACAGCTTTATATACATCATCACAAAGCCGCTTACGCCGTCACCGGTGACCCTTATGGCGGTGTCCTTCCAGTGACCGAAACGATTTATGGCATTTATGTATTCATCGGCGATGTTTATTCCGCCGGTATAAGCGATTTCACCGTCAATTATCACGATTTTTCTGTGGTCGCGGTTATTGTGATAAGTGGACAAAAACGGCTTTACCGGTGAGAAAATACGGCACTTTATCCCCTCGGAGATAAGTACTTTGTCAAATTCGTTTGACGTGCAGGTGAGTGAACACATACCGTCATACATCACTCTGACCTCGACACCCTCGGAAACCTTTCTCTTTAAAATCTCATGAATATTCTTCCACATGCCGCTGTTTTGATTTAAAATAAAAAATTCCAGGAAGATATACTTTTTCGCCTTTTTCATATCCTCGCAGAGGCTCTCGTACATTTCCTCTCCTATTTTAAAGTAGTCAACATTACTTTCGGCGAAGCACGGTGCCGCCGCCTGTTTATACAAATATTTAAATATTCCCGCCTCATCGGGTGCTTTTTCGCAAATCTCATCCAGCCCCCGTGTCATGGAGGAGGTGTTTTGTCTTGCGGCATCTATGTTTTTGCGAAGTTGCTTTTTCATACCGTGCAAAAGCACATCCATGTGAACATAAAAATACAGCAGAATACCGAAAAAAGGCGCCGCCGCTATCAGTGCAATCCATATAATTTTAAATCCGGGATCGACACTTCGGTTAATCTCCCACACGATAAGCGCAATCGAAATCATAGCCGAAAAACCGTAAATATATACCCTGTATTTATACAGCTTGTCAACAGTTAACGCGAAAATCAATATCTGTGCGATAAGCATAACAGCACCGATGATTTTTTTGCTGAATATCGGTTTTAATACTTTTTTCATATAATTCACCGTCCTAAACTCATAAAAGAATTATACATTATTCTCAAAAAAAATACAACCCCCTCGGCTTTAAAAAAATTTTGCATAATTATACAGCGAAGCCATAAAATATTACAAATATTTCTTTTTCAACTATACAATATTTGTATGCATAATATGCAATATTTGTGTGCTTAGCAGTTGACAATATACTGCTTTTTGTTGTAAAATATAACATAAGAGCATATGTCCCCCGCCATTAAATACGGCGGCTTACTTTTCAAGCTTCCGACAGTTCGGATTTACCGGCGGTTCGGAGCTGAATTTAAAATTTGTCGGCGAGGTGATAAATTTGGAAAATGTGCTGCTTGTATCAAGCTCCGCTGCGGACAAGGAAGTCATGATATCCGCCGTTGCCCGTGTGTCGGACTCAAATATAACGTTGGCATCGAACAGTTCCGAGGCGAGACAGCTGATAAGCCTTAACGAATACGACTTAATTATTATCAACACCCCGCCGGTCGATGAATCGTGGCAGCGCGTATGCGCGGAGGCTGCCGAAAAATCACTTGCAGGTGTCATACTGCTGGTCGGTGGAGAGCTTGGCGATGATATTTCCGAAAAGCTTGAAGCCCGCGGAATCGTGGTTGAAAAAAAACCTATAGAAAGCAAGCTTTTTCATCAGACCGTAAAAGCAGTTTTAATTTCGGGGCGGCGCATAAGGAATCTGCGTAGTGAGAACTCCCGCCTGCAAACCAAAATCGATGAGATGCGGATTATCGACCGTGCCAAATGCGCCCTCATACAGTACCTTAACATGACAGAGGAGCAAGCTCACAAATATCTGGAAAGACAAGCAATGGATATGCGCGTATCGAAGAAGAAAATTGCGCAGCGCATACTAAATGCATATGAGTCTTAATATATAAAAAATACATAAAATCGGAGGTAACACAATGAACAACATTTTGTATCTTGTCCTTGAAAACGGAAAAGTTTTCAAAGGATACGGCTTCGGTGCCGAAGGTGATATCGTCGGTGAAACGGTATTCACCACTTCCATGACGGGCTACAACGAAACCATTACCGACCCAAGCTACTGCGGTCAGCTGGTGGTTCAGACCTTCCCGCTTATCGGAAACTACGGTATTATACCCGAGGATTTCGAAAGCCGAAAACCATTTCTCAAAGGATATATAATCAAGGATTTATGCCGCGAGCCGTCTAATTTCAGATGTGCGGAAACACTTGAAAAATATTTTGAGGATAACGGCATAATCGGTATGTACGGTATAGATACCAGAGCCCTCACCAGAATCCTCCGCGAAAACGGAACCATGAACGGCAAGCTCACACGCGATATATCCGACATGGATTCCATTATAAACGAGCTTAAAGGCTACAAAGTGAAAAACACCCTTGAGCAGGTGAGCATCGACTCTGTTCAGACCTATAAAGCAGATAATGCGCAATTCAACGTTGTCCTGTGGGATTTCGGTGCGAAGGCGAACATTCTCCGCGAGCTTCTCAAGCGCGGCTGCAACGTTATAAAAGTTCCGTACAGCACCACCTGCGAGGAAATATTAAAATTAAAGCCCGACGGCGTGATGCTGTCAAACGGCCCCGGCGACCCGAGCGACAACACCACAGTAATCGCAGAGCTTAAAAAGCTCTCGGACAAGCAGGTTCCGATTTTCGGCATATGCCTCGGTCACCAGCTTCTGGCACTTTCTCAGGGTGCTAAAACCACGAAGCTTAAATACGGTCACAGAGGTGCTAATCAGCCCGTAAAGGATTTAAAAACCGGTAAGGTATTCATATCCAGCCAAAATCACGGTTACGCAGTCGTAACCGATTCACTTCCGGAAAATGCGACTGCAGGCTTTGTAAATGTAAATGACGGTACCTGCGAAGGTATCAACTACTCAGACCGCCCGGCATTTTCGGTACAGTTTCATCCGGAAGCCTGCAGCGGTCCGCGCGATACCAATCCGCTTTTTGACCGTTTTATAAACTATATGAAAGGAGCAAAATAATATGCCTTTAAATAAATCACTTAAAAAAGTAATGGTTATCGGTTCCGGTCCTATCGTTATCGGACAGGCTGCCGAATTTGACTATGCCGGCACACAGGCATGCAGAGCGCTTAAGGAAGCGGGTCTTAACGTTGTACTGGTAAACTCAAACCCGGCGACCATCATGACGGATAATTCAATGGCAGACGAGATTTACCTCGAACCGCTTAACCTTAACACCATGAAGAGAATTATCGAAAAGGAAAAGCCCGACAGCCTGCTCTCCACACTCGGCGGTCAGACCGGCCTCACACTTTCCATGCAGCTTGCGAAGGAAGGCTTTTTGGAAAAGCACGGCGTTACGCTCCTCGGTGCCAATCCCGAAACCATAGACAAGGCTGAGGACAGACAGCTTTTTAAAGATACCATGGAGGCCATTAACCAGCCGGTAATCCCTTCCACAGTTGTCACCACAGTTGAAGATGCCGTGGCATTTGCCGACAAGACAGGCTATCCGCTCATCATCCGCCCCGCATTCACACTCGGCGGCACTGGCGGCGGTATAGTAAATGACGAAGCTGAGCTGCGCGAAATCGCAATGAACGGAATTTACCAGTCACCTATTAATCAGATACTTGTAGAGAAATGTATCTCAGGCTGGAAGGAAATAGAATTTGAAGTTATCCGCGACAGTGCGGGAAATGTTATCACCGTGTGCAGCATGGAAAACTTCGACCCGGTCGGTGTTCATACCGGTGACAGTATTGTTATCGCTCCGGCAGTCACTCTGGCAGACAAGGAATACCAGATGCTCAGAAGTGCCGCACTTGAAATCATAAGCACTCTTAAGGTTGAGGGCGGATGCAACTGTCAGTTCGCACTTAATCCGGAAACCTTTGAGTACGCCGTTATCGAAGTTAATCCACGTGTATCTCGCTCATCGGCACTCGCATCGAAGGCAACCGGATATCCTATCGCCAAGGTAGCAGCGAAAATAGCTATCGGCTATACCCTCGATGAAATCAGAAATGACGTGACGGGCGTAACCTATGCCGCATTTGAGCCGTCTGTAGACTATGTCGTTGTCAAGTTCCCGAAGTGGCCGTTCGATAAATTCGTATATGCCAGCAAGCAGCTCGGAACACAGATGAAGGCTACGGGCGAGGTTATGAGTATCGGTTCAACCTTTGAAGAAGCTATCATGAAAGCGGTTCGCGGTGCGGAAATCAAGCTTGATACCCTCACCAACCCCAAGATTGCCGAGCTTTCGGACGACGAGGTTAAATCCAGACTCTATTCCTGCGATGATAACCGCCTGTTTGTGGTATTTGAAGCTATCAAGAGAGGCGTAAGCATAGAAAAGATTCACGAAATCACCATGATAGACGAGTGGTTCCTGTATAAGCTCAGAATTTTGGCGAATTTTGAAGAAGAACTTAAAAATTCTCCGCTTAACGATGAATTGTATCTCAGAGCGAAGAAGCTGGGCTATCTCGACACCGCTATCGAAAGAATCAGCGGTAAAAAAGTCAAAAAGCATAAGTTCGCTTCCTTTAAAATGGTTGATACCTGCGCCGCAGAGTTTAAGGCAGTAACTCCGTACTTCTATTCATCTTACGAAGAAGAAAACGAAGCCGAGGAGTTCTTAAAGGAGCGTAAAGCAAAGAAAGACACCATCATCGTTTTCGGCTCGGGACCGATAAGAATCGGTCAAGGTGTAGAGTTTGACTACGCTTCTGTTCACTGTGTATGGTCACTCAAAAAAGCCGGCTATGATGTAGTTATAGTAAACAATAACCCCGAAACGGTATCGACAGACTTCGACACTGCCGACAGACTGTACTTTGAGCCTCTCACAAATGAGGATGCGATGAACATTATTAACGTCGAAAAGCCTTACGGTGTAGTTGTGGCATTCGGCGGTCAGACAGCCATTAAACTCACAAATTATTTGAGCAGCCACGGTGTCAGAATACTCGGTACATCTGCGGAAAGCATAGATGCCGCCGAAGACCGTGAGAAATTCGATGAGCTTCTGGAAATGCACCATATAGCACGCCCGAAGGGCTACACCATCATGACATGCGAAGAAGCACTCGAAGCCGCTGAAAACCTCGGCTACCCCGTCCTGATGCGTCCGTCATATGTACTCGGCGGTCAAAATATGATTATCGCATATAACAGCGACGATATCAAGGAGTACATGAAAATTATACTTGAAACGAAGATTGAAAACCCGGTTCTCATAGACCAGTACCTCATGGGTATAGAGCTTGAGGTCGATGCTATCTGTGACGGTGAGGACATACTCATTCCGGGTATCATGGAGCACGTAGAGCGTACAGGTGTTCACTCAGGTGACTCTATCGCCGTATATCCCGCATGGAATATCTCCGATGAATTAACCGAGAAAATCATCACCAGCACGAAGAACCTCTCACTTTCACTTAATGCAATCGGTCTGGTAAATATACAGTACCTTATCTATAAAAATGAGCTGTATGTTATTGAGGTGAATCCGCGAAGCTCTCGTACCATACCTTACATAAGCAAGGTTACGGGAATACCGATGGTAGATTTGGCTACACGTGCGATGCTCGGCGAGAAACTCAAAGACATGGGCTACGGCACAGGCTTGTACCCCGCTTCGCCTTATGTGGCTGTTAAGGTACCCGTATTCTCATTTGAGAAGCTGGCAAACGTGGACAACCACTTGGGACCCGAAATGAAATCCACCGGAGAGGTTCTCGGAATCGCAAGCACTCGTCAAGAGGCTATATTCAAAGGACTTTTGAGCAGCGGCTGTACCATGAAAAAACAGGGCGGCGTGTTCGTAACGGTAAGAAATTCCGACAAATGTGAAATTGCCGATGTGGCGAAGAAATACTCAGACCTCGGCTTTAAGCTGTATGCTACGGCCGGAACCGCTGAAGTACTTCGTAAAAATGACCTTGAGGTTGAGGTTGTGGCTAAGATTTACGAGAACGAAAGCAACGCCATAACACTTATAGAAAGCGGAAAAGTAAACTATGTAATCTCCACCTCGTCAAAGGGACGTATACCGACCCGCGACAGCGTTAAAATACGCAGAAAGGCTATCGAACGCAACGTTCCCTGCCTTACCTCGCTTGATACCGCCAGCGCCTTGGCAGACAGTATCAAGAGCCGCTACAGCGATATGAGCACCGAGCTTGTGGATATAAACAATATGCGCAGCGAAAAAATGGAGCTCGAATTTACAAAGATGCAGGGCTGCGGAAACGATTACATCTACTTTGACTGCTTTAAGCAAAAGATAGATAACCCGGAAGCACTCAGCGTCAGCCTCTCCGACAGACACTTCGGAATAGGCGGTGACGGCGTGGTTCTCATCTGCCCCTCCGACGTGGCAGATGCTAAGATGCGCATGTTTAACCTTGACGGCAGTGAAGGCAAAATGTGCGGAAATGCCATAAGATGTATCGGTAAATACCTCTATGAAAACGGCATTGTGAATAAGCTCGACGTGAGCATAGAAACCCTCAGCGGCATTAAGCATTTGCAGCTCAACAAACAAAGCGGAAAAATAGCTTCCGTTAAGGTTGACATGGGCAAGGCAGAGCTTAAACCCGAGAACATACCTGTTTTGCTCGACGGCAAAAAGGTGGTAAACCGCGAGGTTGACATCGCCGGCGGAAAATATAAGATTTCAGCCGTATCCATGGGAAATCCGCACTGCATAGTTCTCGTGGATAATGTAGACAAGTTCGACATCGAAACCTACGGCCCGAAATTTGAAAATGACCCGTTGTTCCCCGAGCGTGTAAATACTGAATTTATAAAAATAATCGATGAACATACTATTAAAATGAGAGTTTGGGAGCGCGGCAGCGGCGAAACTTGGGCATGCGGAACAGGTGCATGCGCGGCAGCTGTAGCAGCTTGTGAAAACGGCTTCTGCAAAAAGAATACCGATATCACGGTTAAGCTCCTCGGCGGCGACCTCGTAATACGCTATACCGATGACGGTACCGTGTATATGACGGGAAATGCCATTACTTCATTTGAAGGAAAAGTGGTTATCGAATAATGAATTTCTTAGGACGGTTGCAGATTTTATGCAACCGTCTTTTTTTACCCTTAATTTTGTTATTGCAACCTTCTGTAAATCTTGTTCTGTGCTGTCAAAATCCATTTGTAAAACAACAAATTTTTTCTTCGTAGACTTATACAACTTGTTGTAGTATTGTTTGTGTTAAAAAAAGCGAGGCGATAAAAACGGCTATGCCCTATTCCGATATACCTACGGTGTTGTATGCTATAAAAGACTTATTTATCTGTATAAGTCAAAACGAGAAAAAGAAAAGAGTTGTGCATAATGAAAAGCACAAAAATCACGCCTTTGTATGAGCGTCTGTCCCGTGATGACGAACTGCAAGGCGAAAGCAACAGTATTATCAACCAAAAGAAACTGCTTGAAGATTATGCAAGGCGGAACGGCTACACCAATACTGTCCATTTTACCGACGACGGTGTGTCGGGACTTCGTTTAGTTGAGGTGTG
This sequence comes from uncultured Oscillospiraceae bacterium, assembly GCA_964423705.1. Taxonomy (GTDB): domain Bacteria; phylum Bacillota; class Clostridia; order UMGS1810; family UMGS1810; genus CAKSIN01. The sequence goes on along the minus strand of CAYRGA010000060.1, from coordinate 40 downwards.
ATAGCGTAACCTTTTTTATAAAGATTACCTATCACGCTAT
>CAYRGA010000059.1:0-11233 GCA_964423705.1 uncultured Oscillospiraceae bacterium | reverse complement strand
GTGTTGCCGTGATGAGCGGCACGTGGGTTCAAATCCCACCATCTCCGCCAATTACAAAACCGGTGTAAATGCTTATGAAGAAGTGTTTACACCGGTTTTTTTTCGCCTTTTTTAATATTACATATCTTTAGCAACAAAGAATCAGTTGGAAAGACGGTTGCATAAAATCTGCAACCGTCATAAAATTCCATTATCCGATTTTGACCCAAATATTGACAAAGAGCTTATTTTTTGATAATGGTCAAGTTTGTTTTAAATAAATTTTATTTTGAAAATTTGCACTTTGTGAAAAAGGTAATAATTACACGCGGTATACATCACTTGCATTTACAGTGATTACATTATTTTCTGAGAAGCAATCGAGTGCCTTTTGCGGGTCATTTACCTTCATAACCACGAGTGCGCCTTTATCGCTCTTGCCGACGAATGCATACATGTAATCTATCTCTATGGAATTTTCCTTTAAAATGTTAAGCGCCTTGGCAAGACCGCCTGGGGTATCGGACACAGCGACACCTATAACCTCAGTTACCTTTACGATTACTCCGAAATCTTTAAGCACACTTACGGATTTTTCCGGGTCGCTTGTGATAAGTCTTACAATGCCGAAATCGGTCGTATCGGCTATAGAAAGAGCACTGATGTCAATGCCGTTATTGCCGAGTACGCTTATGACATCGGCGATTTTTCCGGATTTGTTTGCAATGAAAACGGAAACCTGTTTAATAAACATAATTTTGCCTCCTTATCTCCTTATACGAGCTTTCTGTTATCGATGACTCTTTTCGCCTTGCCTTCGCTTCTGGCGATGGTTTTCGGCTCTACAATGGTAACCTTGGCTGCAAGCCCGAGAACCGATCTAAGTCTTTCCTTTATATCTCTTTCGATTTTTTCGATGGATTTCACATCGTCGGAGAAGAGATGCTCGGACATCTCAACCTGAACCTCAAGCGTGTCACTGTTGTTGACGCGGTCGACTATGATTTGATAGTTCGGTGTTACGTCACCGCCGATTTTTAAGAGCACTTCCTCAATCTGCGACGGGAATACGTTTACACCACGGATGATGAGCATATCGTCACTTCTGCCGGTCGGTTTGTTCATGCGTATAAAGGTTCTGCCGCATTTGCATTTTTCGTATTTTAAGGAGCATATGTCACGTGTACGGTAGCGAATCACAGGAAAAGCTTCCTTAGTGATGGTGGTGAACACCAGCTCGCCTGATGAACCCTCGGGCAGAACTTCGCCTGTGTCCGGGTCGATAATCTCAGGTATAAACATATCTTCGCACACGTGCATGCCGTCCTGACATTCGCACTCATATGCAACACCGGGACCCATTATTTCCGAAAGTCCGTATACGTCATATGCCTTGATATTCAGCTTATCCTCTATAGCCTTTCTCATATCCTCCGTCCATGGCTCTGCACCGAATACGCCGGCTTTAAGGCTGAGTTGATCCTTTACGCCCATTTCCTCTATGGCTTCTCCGAGGTACATGGCGTATGATGGTGTGCAGCAGAGTATGGTTGAGCCGAAGTCAATCATGGTCTGTATCTGTCGCTGAGTGTTTCCGGATGAGGTGGGAATTACGGTGGCACCAAGTTTCTCGGCACCGCTGTGAGCACCCAAGCCTCCGGTAAACAGACCGTAGCCGTAGGACACCTGGACAAAGGATTCATCCGAGCCGCCCACCGCCGAAAGCTGACGCGCCATGCAGTCTGCCCACATGTCGAGGTCGTGGTCTGTGTAGCCTACCACTATCTGCTTGCCGGTAGTTCCGCTGGAGGCATGAAGCCTTTTTATTTCCTTGGTTGGTACGGCGAAAAGACCAAACGGGTAGAAGTCTCTTAAATCCTGTTTATATGAAAACGGGAGCTTCGGTAAATCCTCAATGCCGTGGATATCCTCGGGCTTTAAGCCCTTTTTATCCATTCTGTCTTTAAAAAGAGCCACATTTTCATACATACGCTTAACTTGATTTACAAGCCTTTCGCTCTGGAGCTTTTTAAGCTCCTCTCTGTCCATACACTCATATTCTTTTTGATAAATTGACATTATTATGTCCCCCCTCTAATTTAAATTGTAACCGATTTCAAAAGCTTTAAGGTTGACGTCGAGAAATTTTTCGGGAACGGTAGTTTTTAAAACATCTGTCCACTTGTCGTAGGGTATATCTGTACGCTTCGCCAAAACACCTATGAGAACCACATTCACGGCTTTTATGTTTCCGGCTTCGGAAGCTGCCTTCAGTGCATCCGCTTCGATGAGATTGATTTTATTTGACATTTTTTCAAATATGTTATCGGGATATTCGGCAGCACCGGTTATTACCGGCATAGGGTCGATTTTCTGTGTGTTGGCAATCATTACGCCGTCTTTTTTCAAATAAGGCATAGCGCGGTACGCCTCCAGCATTTCAAAGGCGAGAATTATGTCGGCTTCGCCCTTGTCGATAATGGGGGAGTATACCTTATCACCGTATTTAACGTAAGTGACTACGCTACCGCCTCTCTGGCTCATACCGTGAACCTCGGAAACCTTAACATCGTAGCCTTCGTTTGTGAGTAAATTGCCAAGTATTCTGCTGGCAAGGAGAGTACCCTGACCGCCTACACCAACTATCATAATATTTTTAGTCATATTTTCAGTCCTCCTTGCTTATTGCGCCGAATGGGCAGATACCGGTGCAAAGACCGCAGCCGTTACACTGAGTTTTGTCTATGCGGATTTCTCCGTCCTTGACAGAAATCGCCGGGCATCCCAGTTTCATACATTTTTTGCATTTTTTACATTTATCCGTAATTGTGCAGTGACCGCTGTATCTAACTGTTTTTAAAAGTGCACATGGTCTTTGAGCTATAATTACGGAAGGTTCTTCTGCCTCAAGCTCCGTCTTAAGTACTTTTTCAAAGTTCACTGTGTCAAACGGGTCTACAATCTCAACTCTGCGTACACCGACAGCCTTTGCAAGTGCCACCAAATTCACCTGAACGGTCGGCTCTTTTCTTATGGTGTATCCGGTTGTCGGGTTGTCCTGGTGACCGGTCATACCGGTTATGGAGTTATCCAGGATAATGATGGTGTTGTTGCCTTTATTGTATACTATATCGATAAGTCCTGTGATACCGGAATGTATAAATGTGGAATCGCCTATAACGGCAACCAATTTTTTGTTAAATTCCTTGCCGCGTGCTTTAGCCAAGCCCATAGCACCGCTCACGCTTGCGCCCATGCACACTGTGGTATCGACACTTGAAAGAGGTGCGACCGCACCGAGGGTGTAGCAGCCGATATCTCCCGAAACTGTCAGACCCATTTTGTTTAAAACATAAAATGTTCCGCGGTGAGGACATCCGGCACACATAACAGGAGGTCTTACGGGGATTTCTTCATCGGCGGTGCAGAACTCTGCCGACGCTTCGTTTAATACGGCTTTCTTTATCATAGACGGTGTGTATTCGCCCAAAAGTGTGAATACATCCTTTCCTATGACATTTACGCCGATTCCTTTGCAGTATTCCTCAAAAAACGGGTCAAGCTCCTCTATGACATAGACTTTATCATGTTTTTCGGCAAAATCCTTTATGAGCTTTTCGGGAAGCGGATACACCATGCCGAGCTTTAAGTAGCTTACGCAGTCACCTAATGCTTCTTTGGCATACATGTAGGATATTCCGGAGGTTATAACGCCGATTTTGTCATTGTTGATTTCCACAGAGTTAATCGGACATTCTTCAGCATAAGCTGTCAGATTTTTCATTCTGTCCTCGACGATTACGTGTCTGAGCTTGGCATTGCCGGGCATCATGACATTTTTGCGGATGTCCTTGTTATATGGTTTAAGCTCGATATTTTCTCTTTCCTGTTCTTCGACGAGTCCCTGTGAATGTGAAACTCTGGTAGAGAGTCTTAATATTACGGGTGTATCGAACTTTTCGCTGATTTCGTATGCGAGCTTTGTAAACTCCTTACATTCGGCACTGTCGGAGGGCTCAAACATTACAGTTTTCGATGCCTTCGCATAGTGTCTGGAATCTTGCTCATTCTGCGATGAATGCATACCGGGGTCGTCTGCTACGCAGAAAACCAAGCCGCCGTTTGCACCTATGTAGCTTACCGTAAACAGTGGGTCTGCCATCACATTCATACCCACGTGCTTCATGCAGGACATACTTCTGGCACCGCCTATGGAGGCACCTATAGCGACTTCTGCGGCAACCTTTTCGTTTGGCGCCCACTCGACATAGATATCGTTGAATTTCACTATATTTTCCGTGATTTCCGTACTGGGTGTACCGGGGTACGATGCCGCCACGGTAACTCCGGCTTCATATGCTCCTCTTGCAACTGCTTCGTTGCCTATCATTAATCTTTTCAAAAATATCACTCCTAACCTTTGATTTGTGTACTTACCAAGCTCTCGCCGCAATATATTTCACGAAGGCGCGGCTTTTCTATTTTTCCTGTGGGGTTACGCGGTACCTCGGCAAAAATGATTTTCCGCGGACGTTTGTATTTTGGCAGGTCCTTGCAGAAATATTCAATATCGCTTTCAGTCAGCTTTTCATTCGGCTTTAATTCTATAATGGCCGCGGAGATTTCACCGAGTCGTTGGTCGGGCAGACCTATAACGGCGACGTCCTTTACGGACGGATGCTTTCTCAGAAAGTTTTCTATCTGAACAGGGTATATGTTTTCGCCGCCTGAAATTATGACATCCTTCTTTCTGTCTACCAGATAGATGAAACCGTCCTCATCCTCCTGCGCCATATCGCCGGTGTAAAGCCAGCCGTCTATGAGAACTTCGTTTGTGGATTTTTCGTCATTGTAGTAGCATGTCATGACACCGGGGCCTGCTACCGCAAGCTCTCCGACCTCACCGCACTTTACGGGCATACGGTTGCTGTCGGTGATTTTGACCTTCCAGCCGTAGCCGGCTTTTCCGATAGCACCGACCTTGTCGATGTTCTCAACTCCGAGGTGAACGCATCCTGGGCCTATGGATTCACTAAGGCCGTAGTTTGTGTCATATTGGTGGTCCGGGAAAACGTTTTTCCAGCGTTTGATGAGGCTGGGCGGTACAGGCTGTGCGCCTATGTGCATAAGCCTCCAGTTATCTAAGTCGTATTCGGACAGAAGTATCTCTCCGCGCTCTATGGCATCCAGGATATCCTGTGCCCACGGCACCAGAAGCCATACGATAGTGCATTTTTCCTCCGACGCCGCCTGAATAATCCATTCGGGTTTAACACCTTTGAGAAGTACGGCTTTGCTTGCGGAAATAAGACTTCCGAACCAGTGCATCTTAGCACCTGTATGATAGAGCGGCGGTATGCACAAAAAGACATCGTCCTTTGTCTGGCTGTGGTGGTTTTGCTCCACTCGGCACGAATGAATGAGACTCTCGTGATTGTGCAGAATCGCCTTCGGAAATCCTGTGGTTCCCGAAGAAAAATATATCGCAGCATCATCGCTTTCGCAAAGCTCGATTCCGGGATTGCGCGAGGTGCAGTAGTTTATGAGTCTGTCATAGCTCTCGGCAAAGGTCGGACAGTTTTTTCCGACGTAGAAAATCTGCTGAATGTTCGGCATGCGGTCGTAACATTCTTCTACTCTGCCTATAAATTCGGGACCGAAAATGAGTACGTCCGCTTGAGCAAGCTCAACGCAGTATTTGATTTCGTCCGAAGTATATCGGTAATTAAGCGGTACTGCAAGTGCGCCCATTTTCAGTACGCCGAAATAAATCGGAAGCCACTCCAGGCAGTTCATAAGAAGTATGGCGACCTTGTCACCTTTTTTAACTCCTCTGCTGAGCAGAAGATTTGCAAAGCAGTTCGCTTGCTTGTTAAAATCACCCCAGGTTATCTCACGTCTGCCGCTTTCCTCGGGGTTCGGCTGAATAAGAGCGTATTCCTTCCAGGTGACCTTGCATTTTTCCATCATGTGCGGAGCTATTTCTACCAAAGCGGTATCATTGGGATACATTTCGGCATTTCGCTCCAGTAAATCGGTAATTATCATCTGTGTTTATCCTTTCGTGTTTTTATGCGGAACGGCGTGATGTTAAGTCGTCCTGTCAAAGCAGCATTCGGCATTGAGTGCAGACCGAATGTGATTAAATCATGTATTTTAATTCTCAAATGCACTTTCAATAACAACTTTTTCCGGTTTCTTTGTAAAAAGACTTACAACCGGTACGGCAATCATAGATACTGCCATTGCCGCCACGCCCATTTCGGGGGCAAGCGATGCCGCAGCAGAAAAGCCGGAATTTGCCGTTATAACGGCGGTAGTCACGGCTACGGTGCAGAAACCGCAAACAATACCTGACCATGCACCTGCTTTTGTGATCTTCTTTGAATATATACCGTATATATACGGACCTATGAAGCATCCTGACACAATTCCCCATGAGAAGGACATTATGTTAACTATAATGGATATATTCATTGTGGCAAATATGTATGACAGCACCACGAAAAGCATGCAGAGCACTCTTGTGAGTACGATTTGCTTTTTCGGGTTGAAACTTTTGTCGATTACCGGTACCAGGTCAACTGAAACTGCCGATGCCGATGTGAGTACGACAGAGGCGAGGGTTGACATTGAAGCCGAGAGCAGAAGGAGCAAAACCACTGCGAGTATAATGGTGGTTATGATGTTCGCATCTCCTAAAGCGGTGAGTAGTACCTGAGGTATTATCGAGTCAAAGTCTGTCGCACCGCTTGCTGTAAGAGGGGGATTATTCGAGAGTATAACTCTTGAAAGCGAGCCTATAAAGTACGCTCCGCAGCCTATCACAAGTGCGAAAACGGTAGATACAAGGGTCGCTTTTTTCACTGCACTGTCATCTTTTATGGCGTAGTATTTGCTCACCATCTGAGGAAGTCCCCATGTGCCGAAACTTGTGAGCAAAATATTTGTGCACAGGAATTTAAGATTATTTCCACCCCAGGGATTTACAAGTGCGGGGTCGATATCCTTTAATTTATTCATTGCGTTTGCGAAGCCGCCGGCACTCGGATGGAGTACAACGGCAAGGACCATCGCCGCTACGCCGAAAAGCATGATGATTCCTTGAATAAGGTCGGTGTAAACTGTGGCCACGTAGCCGCCCATAACGAGGTACAGTGCGGTTAAAACGGCGATAATTGCCATACATATCTCCACGGGCACACCGGGGAATATGGTGTTAAACATAGTGCCGAGTCCCTTATACACTGCCGCAGAATAAGGAACGAGGAAAACGAAAATAATAACAGCAGCCGTGACTTTAAGGGCGGTGCTTGAATATCGTGCACCGAAAAATTCCGGCATTGTCTTTACATTCAGACGGTGAGTCATGTTGCGTGTTCGTTTAGCCAGAAGAAGCCACGCCAAAAGGCAGCCGAGAACAGCGTTTCCTATGCCTATCCACATACTGCCGACACCGATTGACCAGCCGTGCTTTCCGGCATAACCGATGAATATTACCGCGGAGAAATACGATGTGCCATACGCAAAGGCAGATGCCCATGCGCCGATTTTTCTTCCGCCAAGGAGAAAACCGTCAAGTGTCTGAGTTTTTTTCCAGCTGATAAAACCCACTGCCAGCATCAGCAGCGAAAAAAGAATCAGAGCGGCTACCGTAATAATTTGTGTTTGCTGTAAATTCGTCAAAATAATCCCACCTAACAATATCATATAATTAATAAGATAACACATTATTGACAAAAAGTAAAGTTTTTGTTAATAATTTAAGCATATATGTAAAAATTGGTTGCAAATAAGTGAAAAATATATTATTATAGATGTGATACTAATTTTCAATGAGGTTATACTGTGTTTGGATATATTAAGATTTTAAAGGATGAACTAAAAATCAAGGATTACAATATATACCGCGCTTACTACTGCGGGCTCTGCCATGAACTTGGAAAAAGGCACAATCAGCTTGTGAGGCTCGGTTTAAACTACGACCTTACCTTTTTGGCGATTTTTCTGGATGCGTTAAGCACAGAGAATACGAGTTTTTGTCAAATGGGATGTGTAAAGAGAATTTCAAAAAGAAAAACCGTGTGTTCAAATTCCGCATTAAAATATGCCGCGGACATGAATGTTCTGCTGGCGTACTTTAAGCTTAAGGACGATATACACGATAATAAATCCGTAAAGGCAATGATAGCGGTGCTTCCGTTTTTGACGCGTGCTGCGGTTGTGAAAAGGCAGTATCCCGAAACCGCCGGCAGTATGGAGCTTCATCTGAAACGGCTGTCGTTTCTGGAGGAAACGCGATGCAGTGCCACGGATAAGGCAGCTCATGAATTTGCTGAACTTATGGCTGATATCTTTATGTATAAAAATCCGGAATTTGAGCGATTCGCATATCAGCTCGGAAGATTTATATATCTTGCCGATGCGTACGATGACATGGAAAAGGACTATAAAAGCGGCAGCTACAATCCGGCTGTGCTTGAGTATTCATACAGCGGTGTGCTTACCGATAAAATCCGCCGCAGTGAGGAAGTGAGCCTTTACAGTTCACTTGCCGACATGGCGGAGGAATATGAAAAACTTGATATCAAAAAAAATAAAGCCGTACTTGATAATATAATATACCTTGGAATGCGCAGTGCCGCAGACAGGATTACGGCGGAAGGGAAAGAAAAAAATGAAAAATCCATATGAAATTTTGGGAGTGCCGAACAATGCAACGGACGAACAGATAAAAAATGCTTATAAGGAGCTGGCAAAAAAATACCACCCGGACAAATATGCTGACAATCCGCTTGCCGATTTGGCAGCTGAAAAAATGCAGGATATAAACTGGGCATACAATGAACTTATAAAAAATCGTTCTTCATACGAGGGAGGCAGACAGAACAATTCCTATGCGAATTTTAATCAGGTCCGCATGCTTATAAACGAGAACAGACTTTCCGAAGCTCAGAATGCACTTAACAGCATGAATGTACGAAATGCCGAGTGGCATTATCTCATGGGCATTGTGATGCAGAGAAAAGGATGGCATAACGAGGCGTATCAGCATTTTTCAATGGCGTGTCAAACCGACCCATATAATGAGGAATATAAAAACGCCAAGGCATCCATGGATTCGAGAATGAATAATTATCGCTCCCACAGCTATAATCAGGGCTATTCAAACAACGGCGGCTGCGATACATGTGAAATGTGTCAGACACTCATATGTGCCGACTGTTGCTGCGAATGTATGGGCGGAGACTTAATTCCCTGCTGTTGATTTTAAGCGTGAAGGAGATAATCATATGCATAAACAAGCTGCTTACGGCGGTGTATTTACCGCATTGGGCATACTTTTGATTACACTTGCGGCATACCTTCCGTCGGCAAAAGCGGCAGCACTTTTTGCGGCATCGCTTGCGGTTTTCGTACTTACGGATATATCGGGAGTAAGGACAGCTTTGCTTTCGTATGCTGCGACAGCCATTTTGGGAATTGTAATCTCAAACGGTGCTTCGCCGGCGGTGATTGTATCATATGCGGTGTGCTTCGGAAATTATCCTGTTTTTAAAAAAGTATTGGATGGAAAAAAATGTGTTTTTTCGGTTATATTTAAAGCTGTGCTTTACATAGTGTATTTTGCGGCTGTATTTGTGATCTTCAAAATGTTTATTAAGGTTGATTTGATGTACAGTACATCGATTTTGTTTGTTGCCGGAGCGGCTTTGTTTGCTTTTTATGATATACTGCTTGCGCGGACTAAAGCTTACGCATTAAATATAATCAATAAAAAAATATAAGCTTGCAAAATGCTTGTGTTGTGTGTATAATAAGAGTATTAATCTAAGAAATTAAATATTTTCAATAAATAATATATACGGAGGAATAAAAAATGAATGTTTATGACGTACTTAAAGAGCGTGGACTTATAGCTCAGGTTACGCATGAGGAGGAAGTAAGAGAGCTTCTCGGAAAAGAGAAGGTTACCTTTTATATAGGCTTTGACCCGACGGCAGACAGTCTACACGTCGGACATTTTCTGCAGATGGTGGTAATGAAGCACATGCAGGATGCCGGACACAGACCGATTGCCCTTGTTGGCGGCGGTACAGGTCACGTGGGTGACCCATCCGGCAGAACCGACATGCGTTCTATGATGACTAAGGAAATAATAGACCACAACTGTGAGTGCTTTAAGGAACAGCTCAGCCGTGTTATTGATTTTTCCGACGGTAAAGCCATAATGGTAAATAATGCGGATTGGCTTTTGGATTTGAATTACATCGAATTTTTAAGAGATATAGGCACTTGCTTCTCGGTAAATGCCATGCTTACGGCAGAGTGCTTTAAGCAAAGACTTGAAAAGGGTCTTTCGTTTTTGGAGTTTAACTACATGCTTATGCAGAGCTATGACTTTTTGATGCTTAACAGAAAATACGATTGTAAGCTTGAACTCGGTGGAGATGACCAGTGGTCGAATATCCTCGGCGGTATCAAGCTCTGTCACAGAAAAGACCAAAAGCAGACCTACGGTATGACCTTTACTCTGCTTACAAACAGCGAGGGCAAGAAAATGGGTAAAACTCAGAGCGGTGCGCTTTGGCTTGACCCGAACAAGACATCACCGTACGACTTCTATCAGTACTGGGTAAATGTGGACGATGCGGATGTAATCAAATGCTTAAAGCTTTTGACCTTCCTGCCGCTGGATGAAATAGACAAGATGGCGCAGTACAAGGATGCGGAGATAAACAAGGCTAAAAAGGTCCTTGCATATGAGGTTACAAAGCTCGTACACGGTGAAGAGGAAGCAATGAAGGCACAAAACGCCGCAGAGGCACTTTTCGGCGGCGGTTCAAGCAATGCCGACATGCCGTCTACGCAAATCGGAGCAGACGACCTTGGAAAGAGTATTTTGGATATCATGCTTATCGCAGGTCTTATACCTTCAAAGGGTGAGGGCAGAAGGCTCGTTCAGCAGGGCGGTGTGAGCATCGACGGTGAAAAGGTGACAGACTTTAACCTTGCCGTTACGGAAGACCTGTTTAACGAAAATGAGCTTATAATTAAAAAAGGAAAGAAAGTATTTCATAAGATAATTCTTAAATAGTTTTTAAAATGCTTGGTGCGCGGCGGTTATCTGCCGCGCACGAAACGCAGAAATTGAGGAAAACAAATGCGTAAAGGAAAATTTATTTTATTCAGAGAGCTGGATTATTTTCTTATATTGCTTACGCTTGCGTGCACGGCATTCGGTATAGTGATG
>CAYRGA010000058.1:0-11390 GCA_964423705.1 uncultured Oscillospiraceae bacterium | reverse complement strand
ATACTGTTTTGGTTATAGGATGTGGAATGATAGGGCTTATTATGATTCAGCTTGCCAAGGCAGCCGGTACTTTAAAAATTATAGCGATTGAAACTAATGAGGAAAAATTCACTATAGCGAAAAATGTCGGTGCTGATTTTTTCACAAACCCTATAAAAGAAGATGTGGCGGAAGTGCTTTCAAATAACGCTATATTTGATGTTACAAAAGTTATTGAATGTGTCGGCAGAACTGAAACAATGGAACAAGTGGTTTCGCTTGCAGGAAGAAAGGCAACGGTTATGTTCTTCGACTTAACCGCACCGGATGATACTATAAGAATAAAGCCGTTTGAAATTTTCAAAAAAGAGATTGGAAATAAAAACGTCATATATAAATCCTTACACACAACAGAGTGCCATAGAATTGATAGATTCGAAACGCATTGATGTTAAATCAATGATTTATGAAACAGCGGAGCTTAGAAGTCTTCCTGAAATTTTGAGCAATACAAGCTTGAGAAAAAAGGGGAAATATATTGTAAAGCCAAATAATTAAGCAAATAGTAAAAATGAGTTTAGAGGGAAAAATATACGGCATACATTCTGTACTTTAACGTTATCGGACACAAAACTCTTGCAGATTTGCTTATAGATTTATTGTCAATGACATAAGGAGAGAAGAATAAAAAATGAACAAGACGTTGTTTGCAATAGGTGAAGCACTGATTGATTTTATTCCGAGTGAAAAGGGTTGCGATTTTTCGGATGTTAAATCGTTTTCGCCCAAAATTGGTGGAGCACCTGCGAATGTACTCGGTGCATTTGCAAGGCTCGGCGGAAATACACAGCTCATAACACAGCTGGGAGATGACCCTTTCGGGCATAAAATCGCACATGCTTTAAAAAAGTTTAATATTGGAACAGAATACGTTAAATTCACTCACGAGGCAAATACGGCACTGGCTTTTGTGAGCCTTGAAGAAAGCGGAAACCGAACATTTTCTTTTTACAGAAATCCATCTGCTGATATGCTTTATAATGCTGAAAATGTGACTGAAGAGATGTTTGAAGACTGCTTTGCACTACATTTTTGCTCAGTTTCGCTTGGTGATTTTCCTATGAGGGAAGCTCACACAAAAGCGATTGAAATATCAAAGAAAAAAGGGGCACTTATAAGCTTTGATCCGAATTTGAGATTTCCGCTATGGAATGACAAAAAAGAATTAAAAAAGGCAGTTGACGAATTTATTCCCTATGCCGATATAATCAAAATCTCAGATGAAGAAATTGAATTCATAGCCGGTACTGAAAATATCGAAGAGGGCTGTAAAAAACTTTTAAATAATGCGAAAGCTGTTATTTGCACTTGCGGTTCAAATGGTGCATATGCATTTACAAAAGCTTTCAGTGTGTATGTACCGTCGAAAAAAGTAAAAGCGGTTGATACGACAGGAGCCGGCGATGCGTTTTGCGGGTCATTTTTATATTCTTTATATAAATATGGTTATGACAAAACAAATATCGAAAAAATATCTGAGAATGAAATGAAAATGATGATTAAAGCATCAAACGATTATTGTGGAAAAAGTGTGCAAACCAAAGGCGCAATAGAGTCATATCCTTGCATTTTTTGATAAAATTCATCCGTATTGTAATGTTTCAAAAGTTCTAATGCATTTGACAATACAGCTGTACAGTTTTGTATTGTGTAATCTAAAACAGATATATCTATTATTTTATGTAAACTTCAAAATGGTGATATAATCATAAAAATTTCCGAAGGGCGGAAAGCTGCAGACAGACTTTCTGTCCTTAAATGCATTATAGCGAAAGAATAACGGCATGTGAAGTGTGCTTCCCTTTTTAAAGTTTTAAGCTCCTTTTTGGGCATACCTACATTTATATATAAGAGTCATATTATCTGTTTTTATATTCTTTGGGTGTGATTTTTGTTGTTTTCTTGAATAATCTATTAAAGTTTGATAAATTTGTAAATCCGCATTCTTCCGAGATAGACGAAACAGACATGGCTCAAGGCATATTGCATTTTCGAATAGTGGGAAATATATATTCTGCGCCAATGAAATTGAATCTACAGTATTGGCTTTTGTGTTTGATAACGGTAAATTGACTTATATCGATACAATAAGTACCTTGCCATAAGAGTTTTCGGGAGAGAGTACAACGGCGGCAATAAGAATTTACAAAGATAAACTATATGTTTCAAACAGAGGACATGATTCTATTTCAGAAATCAGCTTTAATAATGAAAAACTGTTTCTTGAAAAAATATAGACTGTGGTGGTGAATCCCCTCGTGATTTTGGTTTTATAAATAACTTTATGATATACACCAACGAAAACTCTGATAATATAACAGTGTTTTCGTGCAAAGATAACTTTGCGAAGGTGAATGAAGTGAGTATTGAAAAGCCGCTGTGTGATACATAATGACTGTTAGGATGACTAACAAGCGTTATCAAGAGAAACTCTTTTGGTTATCGTAAAATACATCCTGCCAAAAAGCAGGATGTACACCATATAAATTTTGCTATTTACACGATTATTTTTCATACAGTTCTACCGAATCTTTGCCGTCTATTTCAATTATTGACAGGTTTACTATCTCGCTACCGGAGGTGGGTATGTTTTTTCCCACGTAGTCCGGGCGAATCGGAAGCTCACGGTGTCCGCGGTCGGCAAATACAGCCAGCTGGATTTTTGCCGGTCTGCCGCAGCTCATGACAGCATCAAGAGCGGCACGCACGGTTCTGCCTGTGCAGATGACATCGTCAACCAGTATAACGTTTTTTCCCGAAACATCGAATGGAAGTGAGGCGGTTTTGACTATCGGTTTATCATCGGTTTCATAATACAAATCATCGCGGTAGAATGTGATATCAAGTGTTCCGACAGGGATTTTCTTACCCTCTATTTGAAGTATATTTTCCGAGAGCCGCTCAGCAAGCGGTACGCCGCGCGTTTTTATACCGACAAAGCAAAGACTGTCTAAATCATCATTTTTTTCGATGATTTCATGTGATATTCGTTTTAAGGTTCTGCCAAAGGCGTTTTCTTCAACCAATACAGATTTTAGCTTCATATTTTCATCACTCCGTAAAATAAAAAAGGGGAGCGATATGCTCCCCTTGAATTTGAATTGTTAATTAACAGCTTTTCTTTTTCTCGGAGAGAACGAGGTTTGTTATTATTCCGAGTATAAGTGCACATGCGATTGATGTGAGTGTTATTTGACCGATTTTAAGTGCCATACCGCCTATACCTGATATGAGGATGACAGATACCACGAAGAGGTTTCTGTTATCGCCGAGGTCAACATCTTGTATCATCTTAAGACCGCTGACTGCAATGAATCCGTAAAGGGTTACACATACACCGCCCATTACACATGAAGGGATAGTAGCCAGGAAGGTGACAAAGGGTCCGAAGAAAGAAATCACGATTGCCATTATAGCTGTGGTGAGTATCGTAACTATGGAAGCATTTCCGGTGATAGCGACACAGCCTACAGATTCGCCGTATGTGGTGTTAGGGCATCCGCCGAAGATAGCACCGAAGATAGAGCCGACACCATCGCCGAGGAGTGTTCTGTGAAGTCCCGGCTTTTCAAGCAGGTCTCTGCCGATTACCGAAGAAAGGTTTTTGTGGTCTGCTATGTGCTCTGCAAAAACAACAAATGCAACCGGTACGTACGCAACTGCTATGGTTGCTATGTATTTGCCGTCTATAGACGCAAAGCCCTTGCTTGCCTTTAAGAAGGTAAAATCAGGATACCACTGCATGTTTTTGAAGAGTGAAAAATCAATTATCTGAAGAACTTCATTGTTTGTCGCAATGCCTATTACTGTAAATACTGCTGCTGTAGCGTAGCCGGCGAGGATACCGATTATAAACGGTATGAGCTTAGTCATTTTCTTGCCGTATACGGAGCAGATAACAACGACCAAAAGTGTCACAAGTGCACATACAAAGCCTATCCAACCCTTTGTGCCCATTACGTATACGGAGTTTGCTGCATCAAAATTTGCAAATTTAAGCATATCGCCTATAGCATTGGCGGAAAGTGAAAGACCGATGATAGCAACTGTAGGTCCGATAACTACCGGAGGCATGAGCTTGTCTATCCATGTTACACCGGCAAACTTAACCACGAGAGCTATAACCACATATACAAGTCCGGCGAAAATTGCACCGATTATAAGTCCGGCATGACCTGCTTCGACTGAAACAGCGCCTGCAAATGCGGCGAACATTGAGCCTAAGAAGGCAAAGGATGAGCCTAGGAAAACCGGGCTCTTGAACTTGGTAAATAAAAGGTACACAATGGTTCCTATGCCGGCACCGAAAAGTGCTGCGGACTGTGACATGCCGTTTTGAATGATAGAAGGAACGGCGATTGTAGCAGCCAGAATTGCCAAAAGCTGCTGGAATGCGAATACGATAAGCTGTCCGAATTTCGGCTTATCTTCAACATCGTAAATCAGTTTCATAAAAAATCTCTCCCATAATTTTTTTTGAAAATAAGGTATTTTTAAACTTTTAGCGCACTCAGCCGAGATAATTGCAATCCGGCATCTGTGTTTTGCCTTGCGACAAAAAATGCCTTGTCGGCAGACGCAGACAAGGCATAAATGCACAATGATAATATGTAAATCTTGCCGATGTCCCGCATCGAATTTAAAGATAACTTATTAACTGTGAACAAGTATAGCATATATTTAGATTTTTGTAAATACTTTTTTGAAAATTTTGTCGTAATAAATATTTTGCAGAACATGTATATGTTATCGGAAGCATAGGTATTACATAAAAGGTAATGCCTTTAAACGGGCGGACAGAGTCGTCCGCCCCTACGGACTGATGTTAATAGGCGGACAGGGGTGTCTGCCCCTACGGACTGATGTTAATAGGCGGACAGAGCTTTCCGCCCCCCTACAAGATTTTTTAACGATAGACAGGTTTGTCCTCCTATATAAATTCCAATCAAAGTTTTTTTCCGAAATCAGGAGCGATTTTTCCGATTTTTTTCATAAGTGAATCAAACTGCGGAGGTGTTATTGACTGAGCTCCGTCACATTTCGCATTTTTGGGGTCATTGTGAACTTCGATTATAAGACCGTCAGCGCCTACGGCTACGGCAGCCATTGCGAGCGGCTCTACCATCCAGTTAATGCCTGTCGCGTGCGACGGGTCAATGATTACCGGGAGGTGGCTGAGTCTTTTAACTGCCGGTACGGCACTCAAGTCCAGCGTATTTCTGGTGTATGTTTCAAAGGTACGGATACCTCTTTCGCACAGGATAACATTTGGATTGCCTCCGGCGAGAATGTATTCTGCGCTCATGAGCCATTCTTCAATCGTAGCCGAAAGACCTCTTTTAAGTAAGATAGGCTTTTTGGATTTTGCCACTTCCTTGAGCAGGTCGAAGTTTTGCATGTTTCTTGCACCGATTTGAATAACGTCTACACATTCGTCGAATTTTTCCACAAGGCGAGGTGACATTATTTCTGTTACTATCGGAAGTCCGGTGAGCTTTTTAGCTTCGACGAGCATTTTTAAGCCGTCCATTTCAAGACCCTGGAATGAATATGGCGAAGAACGCGGCTTATATGCCCCGCCTCTGAGCATAGAAGCTCCGGATTTTTTCACGTCTTCTGCCAAGGTGCAGATTTGTTCGTTGCTCTCAACAGAGCAAGGACCTGCGATTACAGTGAATTCACTGCCGCCCACCTTTACACCGTCAGCATCGATTATGCTGTCCTTCGGGTGGAACTTTCTGCTTGCCTTTTTGTACGGTTCGCTTACGGGCATTACCTTCTCTACGTTGTCGAGAAGCATAATTTTGTCCATGTCTATGACATGTGTGTTTCCTATGACGCCGAGCACTGTGCAGTCAACACCTTTGTTCACCTGAATGCTTACGCCGTACTGCTGTTTCAGATCCTGTGAAATCTGATTGACATCCTTTTCGGTTGCCTTTGGGTTCATAATAATAATCATGTTGCTTCCTCCTTGTGGTATCAGAGCCTTTGCGAACACTGTTTTTTTGTATATTTATACAATCAAAAACGGAGCCCACAAAAATGAGCTCCGTATAATACAAAATATCTTATAGGAATTATATCAGATATAACACTCATTTTTGTAAAAACCGTATGCAAAAAAGACGTAGCCAAAAAAGAAGCTAAATCGAAAAGCCTGCATAAAGTTTTTAGTCAATGAATAGTTCATATTCTGCACTCCTTATATTTATGGATATATTTTAGCACTGTTTTTTTCAAATTTCAAGAAAAAGCTTTTGTTTCGTTAAAATTGTACAAAAACTTTTAATTTTTGATTTTCAATTAATATACTTTAACATATTTTGATGAAATGTTTGAATTGAAGGTATAAATATGCTAAAATATAAGATAACTTAAAAGTCATCGTAGAGCTTTTGTCGGCAAAATAAAAACTGTTTGGTGACTTTTCATGAATTTTTACGAAGGGATGTATGATTTATGGAAAAAAAGAATTTGGATTGGGGTAGTCTCGGATTCGGCTATATGGCTACCGATTACAGATTTGTGTCAAATTATAAGGACGGAAAGTGGGATGCCGGAGAGCTTTCGACAGATAACATGATAGCTATAAGCGAATGTGCCGGAGTTTTACAGTATGCTCAGACATGTTTTGAGGGCATGAAGGCATATACCACGGAAAAAGGTGAAACTGTAGTTTTCCGTCCCGACCTTAACGCGGCGAGAATGGCAGAATCCTGCAGAAGACTTGAAATGCCCGTTTTCCCCGAGGATAAGTTTATCGAAGCTGTTGAACAGGTTGTAAAGGCAAATGAGGCTTATGTTCCGCCGTACGGCAGCGGTGCTACGCTGTATCTGCGCCCGTACATGTTCGGTTCCGATGCCGTAATAGGCGTAAAACCGGCAAGTGAATATCAGTTCAGAATCCTCGCTACACCTGTAGGTCCTTACTTTAAAGGCGGTGTAAGACCTCTTACATTAAGGGTTTGTGATTTTGACCGTGCAGCACCGAACGGTACAGGTCATGTTAAAGCCGGACTTAACTATGCTATGAGCCTTCACGCTATAGTTACCGCTCACAATGAGGGATATGATGAAAATATGTATCTTGATGCGAAAACAAGAACCAAAATCGAGGAAACCGGCGGTGCTAACTTCCTGTTCGTTACCAAGGACGGCAAGGTGGTAACACCGAAATCATCCACGATTCTTCCTTCGATAACACGCAGATCGCTTATATATGTTGCCAAGGAATATCTCGGTCTTGAAGCAGAGGAAAGAGAGATAGAATTTTCCGAGCTTAAGGATATGGCTGAGTGCGGTCTTTGCGGTACTGCGGCTGTTATCTCTCCGGTAGGAAAGATAGTAGATCACGGCAAAGAAATCTGCCTGCCCAGCGGCATGAATGACATGGGCCCCGTAACCAAAAAACTGTATGATACTCTTACAGGTATTCAGATGGGTCGCATAGAAGCACCTGAGGGTTGGATTAGGGTAATAAAATAAGGTGTCGGTATGAAGCAGAAGCGTTTGGTGTCGGTACAGGATATTTCGTGTATCGGCAAATGTTCACTCACCGCCGCATTGCCGATTATTTCGGCATTCGGAATAGAAACCGCCGTACTTCCGACAGCAGTGCTGTCAACTCATACCGGAGGATTTGAAAATTACACCTTTAAAGACCTTACCGAGGAAATACCGAAAATAACAAATCACTGGAAAAGCCTTGGCTTTGGATTTGATGCCATGTATTCCGGCTATTTGGGAAGCCCCGTTCAGTTGGATATGGTAAAGGAATTTTTTACAAGCGTAAAAAACGATGATAATATCATCTTTGTAGACCCTGCAATGGCAGATAACGGTGTTTTGTACAATGGATTTTCGGATGAATTTCCGCAGAAAATGCTTTCGCTGTGTGCGATTGCCGATGTCATAGCTCCGAATGTAACGGAGGCGGCAATGCTTTGCGGTATGGAATATCGTGAGCAATACGATGAGCAGTACATACGCACCATGGCGAGAAAGCTTGCTGAAACAGGCGCGCGTACAGTGGTGATAACCGGTATGTCGATAGGTGATAAATTCGGTGCTATGTGCTATGAAGCGAAAAATGACCGTTTTTATTCGTATTGCCGCAGAAAAATAGAAGGTCACTATTACGGCACAGGTGATATTTTTTCAAGTGTGCTGTGCGGTGCTTTGACGGTTGGTTTTGAATTGGAAAAGGCGCTTTGTGCGGCAACCGATTTTGTATACGAAAGTATTTTGAACACTCAGGACGAGCTTGAAAGGTATAAATACGGTGTTAAGTTCGAGCAGTGTCTGGGTATGATTACCGATTTGATGAAAAATGAAAATCCACAGGCATGATTTTCGAAAACAGCAAAACAAAAAGCGTAGCTGTGATTATACACAGCTACGCTTTTGAACTGTTTAAATTAAAAACGGTTTCCGCACAATGGGCAATAATCGCTCTTTGAATCAACCATGCCGCCGCATGCGCTGCATTCCTTTTTATTTAAAAATGCATTCATCTTAATTTTAAGCTCTGATTCGTCTTCAAGCAATGCCGTTATCTCTTCGCAGATAGCCTCTACGTCGGCATTTTCGTCATCGCTGTATACAGCGCGTCCGAGCTCGGCATATTTAAGCTCGGTTTTGTCATGCAAATCGTAGAGCTTGAATTTCATTTTTGTGTAATCGAGTGCATCACCTGAGATTTTAGCCGCTTTCTTCGCTGATTTTCCCACAGCTCTTTTAACTTTATCGATAATATCGTTTCTCATGATTATACCTCCCGTTTCGTAGTATTGCCTAGTCTTCGGCTATTTTTTTAAGATAAGCTTTTATACTGTTTTCAAGCTTATTGTCCTTTGGAATGTAGTATTTTTTGTCCTTGAGATTATCCGGAAGATACTGCTGTTTTACATATGCTTTCGGATAATTATGCGGATATTTATACCCTATGGCTCTGCCGAGCCTCTGCGCGCCGCCGTAGTGACCATCCCTTAAGTATGCGGGGATATCTCCGGCGTTTCCTTCTCTTATGTCGGAAAGAGCTGAATCTATGGCGCATATGGCAGAATTCGATTTCGGAAGTCCTGCCAGGAATATCACAGCCTCTGCCAGCGGAATCCTCGCTTCGGGAAATCCCAGCTGCAGTGCGGCATCCACACAGCTTTTTGTGACGGAAACGGCATTTGGATATGCTAGACCCACATCCTCTGCGCTTATAACCAGAAGCCGTCGGCATATCGATATCAAGTCACCGCCCTCTACAAGTCTTGCCAAATAGTGTATAGCCGCATCCGGGTCGCTGCCGCGAATGGATTTTTGAAAAGCACTGAGTACATCGTAGTGATTATCGCCGTCCTTATCAAAGGCAAAGGAGCTTTTCTGCGTTATATCCGTCACTGCTTGAGAATCAACTATAACCTCGTCATCGAGTGAAATCCTTGATTTTACGCACATGTCGAAAATTGTAAGCGCTTTGCGTACATCACCGTATGCGGAATGTGCTATCTGCATGAGCACATTTTCGTCGGCGGATATTGCCTTTGAAGGGTATACCTTTGAAAAATACGCTTGCGCGCGGCGCAGTGCCGCCAATATGTCCTCAGGCATAACGGGCTTAAATTCCATTACCGTACAGCGCGAAAGAATCGCATTGTAAATATAAAAGTACGGATTTTCCGTAGTGCTGGCGATTAAAGTTATACTGCCGTTTTCGATGTATTCCAAAAGGGACTGCTGCTGTTTTTTATTAAAATTTTGTATCTCGTCCAGGTAGAGCAGAATGCCGCCTCTGCCTTCAAAGTCATCGATTGATGATGCGATTTCCTTTATATCCTTCAAGGAGGCGTTTGTAGCATTGAGCTTATAAAGCTTCTTTGAGCTTGCCGCGGCGCAGATGTTTGCAACAGTGGTCTTTCCGGTTCCCGAAGGTCCGAAAAAAATCATGTTCGGTATTTCGCCTGATTTTAATATATTTGTAAGCGGCTTGCCCTCGCCAAGTATGTGCTGCTGACCGACTACCTCATCGATGGAGGTCGGCCTTACAAAATCCGCAAAAGGTTTCAATTTATACCACTCCGATTATCTGTAAAGCGGATACTTGTCGCAAAGCTTTTGAACTCTTGCCGATACTTCCGCTTTGTTTTTGTCAAAATCCTTTAATGTAAGGGATATAATCTCAGCTATTTCAATCATGTCAGCTTCAACCATTCCTCTGGAGGTAACAGCCGGTGTACCGATTCTTACACCGCTGGTTACGAACGGCTTTTCGGGGTCAAACGGAATGGCGTTTTTGTTCGCTGTGATACCCACTTCATCAAGCATATGTTCGGCTTCTTTACCTGTTATGGGCATATTTCTGAGGTCGAGGAGCATGAGGTGGTTATCTGTTCCGCCGGAAACCAAATCAAATCCGTTTTGTACAAGTGCCTTGCTGAGCGCAGCGGCATTTGCCACAATCTGCTTTTGATATGCTTTAAATTCATCGGAAAGGGCTTCCTTTAAGCATACAGCCTTTGCTGCGATTATGTGCATAAGCGGACCGCCCTGAATACCGGGAAAAACAGCTTTATCTATGATTTTGGCATGTTCTTCTTTGCAAAGAATCAAGCCACCGCGCGGACCGCGAAGTGTTTTGTGCGTAGTGGTGGTGACAAAGTCAGCATACGGAACGGGGCTCGGATGAAGTCCTGCCGCTACCAGTCCTGCAATATGCGCTATATCTACCATGAGATATGCACCCACTTCTTTGGCTATATCCGCAAATTTCTTAAAATCCAAAATACGCGGATATGCACTTGCACCGGCTACTATGAGCTTAGGCTTACATTCAAGTGCTATTTTTCTTACTTCATCATAATCCACTGTTGAATCCTCTTCACGAACACCATATGGAACTATGTTAAAATACTTTCCGCTGATGTTGACAGGGCTTCCGTGGCTGAGATGACCGCCGTGTGCCAGGCTCATGCTCAAAACGGTGTCACCCGGTGACAATACCGAGAAGAATACAGCCATATTTGCCTGTGCTCCGGAGTGAGGCTGAACATTGGCATGTTCCGCACCGAATACTTCCTTCGCTCTTTCGATAGCCAAGCTTTCCACCACGTCTACAAATTCACATCCGCCGTAGTATCTTTTGCCCGGATAGCCTTCCGCATATTTGTTTGTAAGCGGTGTTCCCATAGCCTCTATTACGGCATTGCTTACAAAGTTTTCACTTGCGATAAGCTCGATTTTATTTCTCTGTCTGTTTACTTCGTTTTCGATTGCTTCCGCGATTTGCGGGTCAATCTTTCTTATTTCGTCTGTACTGTACATTGGCATTGCCCCCTACACTTATATTTTATGTATAT
>CAYRGA010000057.1:0-11517 GCA_964423705.1 uncultured Oscillospiraceae bacterium | reverse complement strand
AAACGTTGAATGACGGGGCGTTGCCCCTTATTGAAAACCCTTACCTTTCCGTTTTTAACCGCTGAAACCCATGCTTTTATGCGGTAAAAAACGCTCTAAATGTCCACACATATATATTATCATTTTAACAATATCTCAAATTGCCGTTTCTTTTATAATTTTCAACTCCACCTCAATAAACGAATGACACACTTAATATTTTGTTAATTTCTTATTCCGGCAAATAAATACATAACGTTATGAAAATAATAATACCATGAAACGGAGGAAGATATATGTGCACAGCTGTAACATATCACACAAAGGATTTTTATTTCGGGCGGAATTTGGATTATGAGCGTACTTTCGGCGAGAGTGTCGTTGTTATGCCTCGGAATTTTCCGCTTAAATTCCGTGATTACAAATCGTTGAAAAATCATTATGCCATTATAGGCATGGCGCATGTCAGGGAAGGATATCCGCTTTATTACGATGCCGTAAACGAATATGGACTTTGCATAGCGGGGCTTAATTTCGTAGGCAATGCATTTTACGGAAAACCCACAATCTCTGCGGTTAATATTGCTCAGTTCGAGCTGATTCCGTGGCTTTTGGCAACCTGTGCCGATGTGGACGAGGTAAAGCTTGCTCTTAAAGAAATCAATATAACCGATACACCTTTTTGCGATGGTTTGGCGGTATCGCAGCTACATTGGATGGCGGCAGACAGACTGGGATGTATCACGATTGAAGCGGTATCGGACGGAGTGTGCGTATACGATAATCCCGTCGGCGTGCTTACGAATAATCCACCTTTTCCCATGCAGCTGTTTTCGTTGAACAATTATCTTAATTTGTCAGCATGGACACCAAAAAGCACATTTGCGGACGGACTGCCGTTGGAAATATACAGCCGCGGAATGGGTGCGATAGGACTGCCCGGCGATCTGTCATCGCAGTCCAGATTCGTACGTGCGGCATTTGTTAAATTAAATTCACGGTCGGCAAATACCGAAGCGGAAAGCGTGAATCAGCTTTTTCATATATTGGCATCGGTAGAGCAGACCCGCGGTTGCTGCGAGGTAGGTAACGGTAAATATGAAATAACGGTTTATTCAAGCTGCTGTAATGCCGATAAGGGAATATATTATTACAAAACATATGATAACAGTACGGTCACCGCGGTTGACATGAAACATGAGAAACTTGACGGAAATGAGCTTGCTATGTATCCACTTGAAACGGAATGTCAAATTTTTCATCGAAATTGATAAACTGTTTTAACTTTGTTTTATTATACTCTTGAAAAAATTTTTATTTCATAGTATAATGAATTTAATTGGTGTGCAATTAATTTTGTTGTTATAAAGAGATTTATAGCATATTACAGTTTGGAGCAATAAAATGGAAGTTTATTTAGATAACAGTGCGACCACAAAACCGTATGAGGAAGTCACGGCTGAGGTGTGCCGCATTATGAATGAATACTACGGCAATCCGTCGTCACTGCACCGCATGGGCAAGTCGGCAGAGGATATGCTCATTGCCGCGAGGGAAATGGTAGCTCAGACCTTAGGTTGCCGAGCAAAGGAAATCAACTTTACAAGCGGAGGTACAGAAAGCGATAATCTGGCGATAATAGGCTATGCCATGGCAAATAAACGAAACGGTATGAAGCTTATAACGCAGAAAACCGAGCACATGGCGGTGCTTGAAGCTTTTAAATTTCTCGAATCTCAGGGGTTTGAGGTGTATTATGCCGATGTAGACGGATACGGTGTGGTCGATGCCGAGGACATCAAGGCGCATCTGACAGATGATACCATACTTGTAAGTGTAATGCATGTAAATAATGAAAATGGTGCGATTATGCCGATAGAGAGCATTTCTGCCGCACTTAAAAATACGAGATGTGCACTTCATGTCGATGCGGTTCAATCCTATGGAAAGCTGCCTGTAAACGTGAAGCGCAGCGGTATAGATATGTTGAGTATATCGTCGCACAAAATCCACGGACCGAACGGTGTCGGTGCACTGTACATCCGCGATGGAGTGCGTGTAAATCCGCTTTTGCTCGGCGGTAAGCAGGAGAGCGGTATGCGCTCCGGGACAGAAAACCTTGCCGGTATATGCGGCTTTGCAAAGGCAACTGAAATTAAATTTTCGGATATGCAGAAGAAATCCGAATATATATGCGGACTTAAACAGCGGCTTTCCGACGGTCTGACGGACGGTATAGAAAACGTGGTTATAAATTCGGCCGGAAACAGCCTTGACTACATATTGAATGTGTCGTTCACGGGAGTTAAGTCGGAGGTACTGCTTCATGTGCTGGAATCGGAGGGAATATATGTGTCTACCGGTTCTGCGTGCAATTCAAAAAAGAAGCTTAACTACGTTCTTAAGGCAATGGGACTAAGCGACACTATGGCAGACAGCGCCGTGCGTTTCAGTTTCTGCGAGTTTAACACTGCGGAGCAGATTGACTTTGTGACAGATGTATTAAAAAAGGAAATACCGAAGCTTAGAAAAATTATGAGATAGGGGACAGTAAATTGAACAGAATGGTACTTGTAAGATACGGTGAGATTATATTGAAGGGCTGCAACCGACCGGTTTTTGAGGATGCTTTGATAAAAAATATCAGGGCGGCTATAAAGGATGTCGGCGAAGTGAAGATTACCAAGGCTCAGGCGACCATATACATCGAGCCGCATGAAAACGATGAACAGGCAGATATCATTGCCGAGAAGCTGAAAAAAGTGTTCGGCATTGTTTCTATAGTTATAGCGTACAGAACAGAGAAGAGTCTGGATGCCGTGACTGAGGAAATCAAAAGGAACTTTTCGGATTTGCTGTCAAATATGAAAACTTTTAAGGTGGAGGCGAAAAGGGCCGATAAAAAATTCCCGCTTAAATCGCCGGAAATCTGTGCAGAGGTAGGCGGCAGACTTTTGGAGGAATATCCAAATCTTACAGTAAATGTCCGTGAACCGGATGTGGTCGTACATGTGGAGATGCGTGAAGGCTATGCATATGTGCACACCGGCAGAGAAAAAGGTGCCGGAGGTATGCCGAGCGGCACAAACGGAAAGGCACTGCTTCTGTTATCGGGCGGTATAGACAGCCCGGCTGCGGGATATATGATAGGAAAACGAGGAGTGGCTCTTGAAGCGATTCACTTTTTCAGCTATCCCTACACGAGCGACAGGGCAAAGGACAAGGTTTTAAAGCTTGCTGAAATAATCGGAAGCTATATGGGCGGTCTTAAGGTTCACATAGTTCCTTTCACGGAGATACAGCTTCAGATACGCGATAAATGCCCTGAGGAGCACCTCACTCTTGTTATGCGCCGATTTATGATGCAGATTGCTCAGAGAATAGCCGAAAAACGCAAATGTACCGCTCTGGTAACGGGTGAGAGCATCGGGCAGGTGGCGAGCCAGACCATGAGCGCGCTTGCTGTTACCGACGATGCGGTCACAATGCCGGTATTCCGTCCTCTTATAGGTATGGATAAAGAGGAAATTGTAGAAATATCAAGAAAAATCGATACCTTTGAAACCTCAATATTACCATATGAGGATTGCTGTACGGTTTTCACACCGAAGCACCCTACCACCAAGCCGAGACTTGAAAAGGTACTTGCATCACAGAATTTACTTGACTGTGAGAAACTGATTGAGGAAGCGGTAAACGGTACGGTAATTGCAGAATAAATGGGAGATGAGTGTTTGAACGCAGAGATTATATCGGTGGGCACCGAGTTGCTTTTGGGTCAAATATTAAATACCAATGAGGCATTTTTGAGCCGTGAGCTTGCCAAATTGGGCATAGATGTGTATCACCGCTCTGTTGTGGGCGATAATAAAGAACGACTGAAAGCAGAGATTTCAGGTGCATTTGAAAGATGCAGTCTGATTATACTTACAGGCGGCTTGGGTCCGACCGGTGATGACATTACCCGCGAAGCGGCGGCGGAGTATTTTAATTTGCCGCTTAATATCGATAAGGGTGTTGAAGAGAAGTTAAGGGGATATTTTAAATATCGTCATAAATCAATGCCGCATACGAATATAAGACAGGCGATGGTACCGGACGGAGCGGTTATACTTGATAATAAAAACGGCACGGCACCGGGTCTTATTGTAGAAGTTGAAGGCAAAACCGCGATTTTACTTCCGGGTCCCCCAAAGGAAGTCGAGCCGATGTTTGCTGAGTCGGTACTGCCATATCTGGAAAGGTTCAGTGATGAAAAGCTGTATTCAAAGGATCTCAGATTTTTCGGAATAGGTGAATCGTCACTTGAAATCACCGTGGCAGACCTTATAGAGAATATCTCAGACCCGACAATGGCTACATACATCGACGGTACCGATGTTATAATACGACTTACGACAAAAAGCGACAGCAGTGAAAATGCTATGAAAAAAATCGCTCCGATTTCTGCGGAGATTAAGGAAAGACTTGAAAAGTATTATTACGGTGAGGACAATGACACGATGGAGCAAGCCGTCTGCAGACTTCTTAAAGAAAAGGACAAAACCGTCGCTACTGCCGAAAGCTGTACAGGCGGTTTGATAGGTGAAAAATTGACAAATGTGTCCGGCGTGAGCGAGCATTACGGCTTCGGATTTATAACGTATGCGAATGAAGCCAAGGAAGGCTTGATTGGTGTAAACAAATCCACGCTTGATGCATACGGAGCAGTGAGCAGTCAGACCGCATGCGAAATGGCGCGGGGAGCACTTGAAAAATCCGGTGCGGATATAGCCGTTTCGGTGACGGGGATAGCAGGTCCCGGCGGCGGTACGGACGAAAAGCCGGTAGGATTGGTATATATCGGTCTTGCAGTCAAAAACGGCTGCTGTGAAGCGTATAAAAACATATTCGGCGGAACGCGCACTGATGTCAGACAGCGTGCGGCAAATACAGCTTTAAATATTATAAGATTATATTTACAGGAGGATAGATAAATGGCTAAAGAAAAAATGGAAATCAAACCGGCAAGCAGCGAGGAAGGCAAGGCAAAGGCGCTTGAAGAAGCACTTGCACAGATAGAGAAAACCTTCGGTGAGGGCTCGGTTATGCGCCTTGGAAACGCACCGATCAAAAAAATTGAAACTATACCCACAGGGGCTTTGGGTCTTGACATAGCCCTCGGAGTGGGCGGACTTCCGCGCGGAAGAATAACCGAGATATACGGACCCGAATCCTCGGGTAAGACCACCGTTGCCCTGCATGTAATCGCCGAAACTCAAAAACGAGGCGGTGAAGCGGCGTTTATCGATGCGGAGCATGCTCTTGACCCGATTTATGCACAGAAGCTCGGTGTTGATATAGACCGGCTTATAGTATCGCAGCCCGATAACGGTGAGCAGGCACTTGAAATCGCTGAGGCTCTCGCACGAAGCAGTGCGATAGACGTTATCGTAGTTGACTCTGTAGCTGCGCTTGTTCCGAAGGCGGAGATAGCCGGCGAAATGGGTGAATCACATGTGGGACTTCATGCAAGGCTCATGTCGCAGGCACTCAGAAAGATTACAAGCATAATAAATAAGACCAACACAGTGGCTATTTTCATAAACCAGCTCAGAGAGAAGGTCGGCGTTATGTTCGGAAATCCCGAGGTTACCACCGGCGGTCGTGCGCTCAAGTTCTATGCATCGGTTCGTATAGATATCCGCAGAATTGAGTCCATAAAGGAAGGTACAAATATCATCGGAAACCGTACAAAGGCGAAGGTCGTTAAAAACAAGGTAGCACCTCCGTTTAAGGAAACCGAGTTTGACATAATGTTCGGTGAGGGTGTATCCCGTGAGGGAAATATACTGGATATAGGCGTCAAATATGACATAGTTCAGAAGGGCGGCTCGTGGTACTCGTATAACGGTGACCGCATCGGACAGGGACGTGATAAGGCAAAGGTTTATTTAAAGGAAAATCCTGCTGTCCGTGATGAAATTTATAATAAAATAATGGATAAGGTTGAGGAAGAAAAGCTGGCGAGAGAAAAGCAGTTTTCCGAAAAGATGAACGGAGAAGCTGCGAAGAAGACTGATAAATCCGAGGGTAAAGAGTAGCCATGAGAGTTACGGATGTTCAGCCGCAAAGGGTTTATCGCGGCAGAGTAAATGTGTTTATCGACGATGAGTTTCGTTTTTCGATGGATGAGGTCGATGCCCTTGTGTTGGGAATAAAAATCGGCAGGGAATTGGATGAGGACGATATTAACGAATGTCTTTTTAAATCACAGTATGCTAAGGCGAAAGATAAAGCTCTCGATATGCTGTCGCGGAAATGCGCAAGCCGAAAGATGATATTTGATGATCTGATAAAAAAGGAATATGATGAAACGGTCGCACAGGCTGTATGTGATGAGCTTGAAGAGCTCGGATATATAGATGATTTCAATTATGCCATGATTTTTGCCGAATATGCCGCAGAAAAGGTATGGGGTGAGCGTCGCGTGCGCTATGAGCTTGCCAAAAACGGCGTTGATGCTAATACCATCGAGGATGTTATCTGTTCTTCACACCGGATTACGGCGGAGGAGCTTGCCGAGAAAATAACCTATAAATACAGAACAGCAGACCTAAAGGAGATTAAATCACGGCAGAAAATCCAGCGTTATTATGCCTCGCATGGGTTTGACTTCGGAATAATAAATTCTGCGATTAATATATGCATAGCTCAGTCGGATGATGAGCCTGCGGAGTAGAATGTGCTTTTCGTTCGGAAAGGAAGGATTAACAACATGAATAAAAAAATAGGCTTCGTTTCGCTGGGATGTGCCAAGAACCTTACAGACACGGAAACGATGCTCGGTGTTTTGGTAGATGACGGCTTTGAGATTACCGCCGATGTGACCGAAGCTAACGTAATCGTTGTCAACACCTGCGCATTTATCGAAAGTGCGAAGGAGGAGTCCATAAATGCCATATTGGATATGGCAAGCTACAAGGATGCGGGATGTGAGCTTTTGATTGTTACCGGATGTCTGGCTCAGAGGTATAAAGAAGAAATTGAGCAGGAGCTTGGTGAGGTTGACATAATACTCGGAACAAATGATTATGATAAGATTTCCGAGGTAATAAAGCAGTATTATAAAAACGGTGAAAAGCAGTCTGCCGTCAGTGATGCGAATCTGCATGTAAGCTATGATTTGCCGCGTATTTTAAGTACGCCTCCGTATATGGCTTACCTTAAAATTGCCGATGGGTGTGACAATTTTTGTACGTATTGTATAATTCCGAAGCTGCGCGGAAAATACGTCAGCAGACCTGAGGAGAGTATTGTCGCCGAGGCGCAGAGCCTGGCGGATTCCGGAGTTAAAGAGCTTATTCTCATTGCCCAGGATACTGCCTATTACGGTAATGACAGAGGTAAAAATGCGCTGGCTTCGTTAATTGACAGAATATCAAAAATCGAAGGTATAGAGTGGATACGATTACAGTATTGCTATCCCGAAAATATATCCGATGAATTGATAGCTGAGATTGCTTCAAACCCAAAAGTGGTAAAGTACATTGATATGCCGCTTCAGCATGTGTCGGACAATGTCCTGAAGCGTATGGGCAGGAAAAGCCGCTTGAATGAGATTGAAACGCTTATCGAAAAACTTAGAAGTAAAATACCAAATATCACAATACGAACATCCCTTATTGTTGGATTCCCCGGCGAATCGGAGGAGGATTTTGAGGTATTAAGGAATTTTATCGAAAAAACCAAGCTTGACAGAGTCGGTGTTTTTGAATATTCGCAGGAGGAAAATACACCTGCGGCATCATTTGAAAATCAGATACCGCCTCAGATAAAACAGCAGCGACGAAATGAGCTTATGGAGCTTCAGGGTGAGATATCCGCAGAGCTTAACAAGAAAAAAGAGGGTAGCGTTACCGAGGCGATAGTAGAGGCTTACGATGAAGAGAATCTTTGCTACGTCGGAAGAACCGCAGTCGATACGCCTGAGGTTGACGGCGCAGCGTATATTTACAGTACAGAGGAATTAAATGCCGGAGATATAGTTAAAATTAAAATAGTGTCTTCGGAGGAATATGATGTGACGGGAGAGATGATTTATGAATTTACCGAATAAGATTACTTTGGCAAGGATTTGTCTTATACCGCTGTTTATGGCGGTACTCATGTGTGGAAATTATTTTGAGTGGCAGTATTACGGAATATGGGCGGCAGTTGTCTTTGCGGCAGCATCGCTCACAGACGGTATAGACGGTCATATTGCCAGAAGCCGCGGACTTGTTACCGATTTCGGAAAGTTTGTCGACCCGCTTGCCGATAAGCTTTTGGTATCGGCGGCGCTTATATGTTTTATTCAGCTTGACTGGATGCCGGCATATATGGCGGTTATAATAATCGCTCGTGAGTTTATAGTAACAGGGCTTAGAACCATAGCTGCATCAAAGGGTATAGTAATGGCGGCAATTATGACCGGGAAAATAAAAACTACGATTCAGCTTATCGCCATAATTCTAACAATGCTTTGCTATACAGTTGATTTTTCGATTTGCGGATATCCGGGCATAGGTTTCGCATCAATGGCAATTTCGACCCTGTTCACAATTTATTCGGGAATCGAATATATTGTAAGGAACCGCAGTTTGCTTAGTGATATGTAGTTGGAAGGGAATTTTGATGTTTAAATGCTTAAAATCGGGCAGTGAAAAAACTGTTCATGAAAGAGAAAAAATGGGAAGAACGGCAGGTTTAATCGGTATTGTATGCAATGCACTGCTCTTTGCGTTTAAGCTTTCGGCCGGTCTTGTTTTCGGAAGCGTGTCCGTCGTTGCGGATGCGGTAAATAACCTTTCCGATGCGCTTTCGTCCACGATAACCGTAGTGTGCTTTCGTTTGTCGGAAAAACCGGCAGACGAGGAGCATCCGTACGGACATCAGCGAATTGAGTATATCGCCGCAATGATGGTGTCATTTGTTATTTTGGTTATAGGCTATGAGCTTATAAAAACCTCCTTCGGAAAGATATTTAATCCGTCGGAAACATCGTTCAGTTATCTGACACTCGGTGCTCTTGCTTTTTCGATATTGGTGAAACTGTTCATGAACCGCATGTACAGTGCCGTAGGTGACAGCATAAATTCCGCTGTTTTAAAGGCGGCGGCGCAGGATAGCATAAACGATGTATACAGCACAGTCGCAGTGCTTGCTTCAGTGTTGATAACCAAAATGACAAATTGGGAGCTTGACGGTTATATGGGACTTGCTGTATCGGCGTTTATAATTTGGTCGGGTATATGTCTTATAAAGGAAACTGCTGACCCGCTTTTGGGTACTGCACCTGACTATGAATTTGTAAAAAAGCTTGAAAATAAAATCATGGAATATGACGGTATCATCGGCATACATGATATGATGGTGCACAGCTATGGCCCCAATGAAACCTTCGCTTCTGTTCATGCCGAGGTTCCATCAAATGCGGATGTGCTGGTAAGTCATGATATTATCGATAATATAGAGCGTGACATCGATAAGCAGTATAATGTGAAGCTGGTAATCCATATGGACCCTGTCGTGACAGATGATGAGGTTACAAATGCCGCAAAAGATAAGGTCGTGTCGATTGTGCAAGCTCTCAGTTCAAAATTGTCAATTCATGATTTTAGAATGGTGCCCGGCAAAACTCATACGAATATTGTCTTTGATGTTGTTGTACCGTATGGTTTCGAGTATGGTGACGAGGAACTTAAAGTACGGATTGACGGTATGGTTAAGGACAAATTGGGCGATAATTACTATTGTGTAATATCCGTCGATAAGCAGTATGTGCCGGTAGGCGAGAACGGTCGGTGATAAAATGAGAGTAATCGTAGACAGAATAGAAGGGGATATGCTCGTGGTGGAGCTTGAGGATATGACAAACGTTGATATTCCACGGGCTGTAGCTCCGGATGCCAATGAGGGCGATGTGCTGGATATCACGGTGAACGACGGTGAAACCGAGGCAAGACGTCTTAGAATAAAAGAAAAAATGAATAGATTGCGTAAATAAAAACAGCCTCCGAGATGTTATTTTCGGAGGCTTGAATTTTTTTGTGCAATTTATCATTCTGCCAGCATAGTGCCTATGTCACACACATTTCCTGCACCCATTGTAAGGAT
The DNA here is from genome assembly GCA_964423705.1 of uncultured Oscillospiraceae bacterium. Taxonomy (GTDB): domain Bacteria; phylum Bacillota; class Clostridia; order UMGS1810; family UMGS1810; genus CAKSIN01. Next base: position 1,401 of record CAYRGA010000057.1, on the reverse strand, counting down.
AATATCACCTTTTGATGCATTGGTCTTTATATATTCGGCGATTTCATCGAAATTCTCGATATATACAGCATTTTCGATTTTATCGGCAAGCTGCTTTGCGTGTACCAGACCGGTATCTTTTTCCCTTGCGGCAAAAATATCGGTTATGATTACATGGTCAGCTGCCGACAGTGCGGCTGCAAATTCATCCATAAGGCTATGTGTACGAGTGTACGTGTGCGGCTGGAAGATGCACCATTCATGGCTGTGCTTTACGTTTTTCAATGCTGCGAGGGTAGCTGATATCTCGGTCGGATGATGTGCGTAGTCATCCACTATAAGAGCACCGTTGACCATACCTTTTTTTTCGAAACGTCTTTTTGTTCCCGTATATTCTTCAAGACCGGCTTTTACGGCATCAAGCCCGATGCCCATTTTACTGGCCGCAAGTGCGGCGGCGGCAGCGTTTAAAACGTTGTGTATTCCGACGATGCTTAAGTTAATTTCCGTAAGCTTGTTTCCGCTTTCGCACAGATCAAACGAAGGATAGCCGAACTGTGAAAATCTGATATTTTCGGCAGTGAAATCGGCATTTTTAAAGCCGAAGGTGTATACGGGGGCACTTATGCCGCATACGGATTTCAATGCGTTTTCACTTTCCGCGTTTGTAACTACAAAGCCGTCTTTTGGAACCAGCTTGGCAAATTCGTTAAAAGCATCTATGATATCGTCAATGCCGCTGTAGTAATCCAGATGGTCTTCCTCGACATTTAAAATGATTGCGGCTGTCGGGAAGAATTTAAGGAAATTGCGCATATATTCGCAGGTTTCCGTCACAAAATAATCGCTTTTTCCTATTCGGAGATTTCCGTCTATTCCGTCAAGTTTTCCGCCTACCATTACGGTCGGGTCCATACACGCCTTTATAAGTATGTATGCCATCATGGATGTCACCGTGGTTTTTCCATGTGTTCCGGCGACACTCAGGGCATTTTTGTAATTTTTCATAATTTTGCCGAGCATAGTGGCACGGTCTATCAGCTCGATGCCTTTTTCACGTGCGGCAATGATTTCGGGATTGTCATTCTTTACAGCTGAGGTATATACCACTAAATCCTGATTTGTAATATTCTCTTTTCGGTGTCCGATGCTTACCTCCGCACCGAGCTTGATTAGCTTTTTTACTGTTTCGGATTCGGATGAATCCGAGCCGGAAACCCTTATACCGTTATTCAGCAGTACCTTCGCTATGCCGCTCATGCTGATGCCGCCGATACCTATAAAATGAACATATTCACTCACTATTAAACACTCCAGTATTAAGACAACGCACCTGCGTTTGTACGGTTGCCTTTGATATTTATATTAACATATAAACATTATACACCATAAATGTAAAAAAATAAACACAAAATTATTAAA
>CAYRGA010000056.1:0-11587 GCA_964423705.1 uncultured Oscillospiraceae bacterium | reverse complement strand
ATAGTATGGAGGTGCATTTAATGCTGACAAGTAAGCAAAGAGCCTTTTTAAGAGGACTTGCAAACAAAATAGAATCAACGATACAAATAGGTAAGGGTGGTATAGGTGACAATACCATATCGCTTGTAAGAGATGCATTGGAAAAGCATGAATTAGTGAAGGTGCATGTTCTGGATAACGCCTTTTCGGAGCCGTGGGATTTGTGCAATGAGCTTGCAGAGATGGTGGGCGCAGAGCCGGTTCAGGTTATAGGTGGTAAATTTGTGCTTTATAAGCAGTCTGTCGAAAACCGCAGAATATATTTGGATAAGCTTATCGTAAAAGCCGATGAGGGACAAGCCAAGAAAAATATAAAGCCGGGCTATAAGGCGAAAGCGGCGCGAATTAAGGCTATAGAAGAAAAGAAAAAACGCAAAGCCGAAAGAAAAGAATTTTTCCGAAAGAACAGCGGTGTGCAACGACATACCGGCGGTATGCGTTCAAGGAAGAACGGCAGCTCACGCAAGAGCTATGGCGGCAGATAAGCAGGGGTGTATCTGATGAAGAAAACAGCTGTTTTCGGCGGTACATTTGACCCTATTCATAACGGGCACATAGCTATGGCACTATATGCTGTCAAAAATATGGGCTTTGAGAAAATTATTTTTCTCCCGAACGGAAATCCTCCGCATAAAAAGGATAATTATATAACCTCGGCGCAGCATAGGTATAATATGGTTAAGTTGGCTATTGACGGAATAGATGAGCTTACGGTGTCGGATTATGAGGTAAAATGTGAGAAATACTCATATTCATTGTATACGATGCGGCATTTTCGTAAAAAATACGGAGAAGATTTGCATTTTATAATCGGTGCCGATTCGCTCTGTACCATTCATTTGTGGCATGAATACAAGACGTTTATGAATGAGAATAAATTCATAGTTTTTTACAGACCTTCGGAGGCTGATGATGTATTTAACGGCTGTGTCACCGAATACCGCAGAAACGGTGTCGATATTACCGTTGCAGATATGCCGAAAACCGATGTATCTGCCACTTCGGTACGTCAGAGCCTTTTAAATGGCGAATATGACGGCTTGCCGATTAATGAAACGGTTCTTGAATATATAATAAAAAATAATTTGTATGGTGAAAAACATGACAATTGACGAGATAAAATACGCGCTTAAGAAAAAGCTTAAACCGGAGAGATACACTCATTCTCTTGCAGTTGCCGATATGGCTGTAAAGCTTTCCGAGATATATGGTGCCGATTGTCAAAAGGCATATCTGGCGGGGCTGCTTCATGATTGCGCCAAAGGTTACGCAAAGGATGACTTGTTTGACAAATTGGCAGAGTATCACATAGCTGTCGACGAAGTAAGCCTTAAATCCTACGGACTTTTGCATGGCTTTGTGGGAGCTGAGGAGGCAAAAGCGGTATACGGCATCGATGATGAAGAGATATATGATGCGATATATTATCATACTGTCGGAAAGACAGCTATGCCGTTGCTCACGAAAATCATTTATCTTGCCGACGGTATAGAGCCGGGTAGGATATATGAAGGTGTAGAAGCTGTACGCATAGAAGCTGTTAAAAATATAGACAAGGCTGTCGTGATGTATACGGATTCCACCATAAAATATGTTTTGGAGAGGGGCAGACTTCTGCATCCGTCGGCTGTTGAAACAAGAAACTACTATCTGATTAATGCTTGAATAATGCTTTTTAACGACATAAAACTGCATTGTCAATTTACAGGAGATAAATTATGGTTAAATCATTTTTGAAAATGTTATTTACTTTTATTTTGATTTTTGCTCTTATGGCAAATACGGTATTTACTATACTTGTCTGTACTCAGGGCGGTTCGTTTTTCGGATATGAATTCAGCTCGACTACAGAAAAGGCATACATTAATGCATTGCTTTTGGGCGTCGATAAAGAAGGGTACAGGACGGATGTTATCATACTTGCACAGCTAAACATGGCAGACGGTGAGTTGAATATGCTTCAGATACCGCGTGATACTTATGTGAACAGCGGCAGAAGCGATCACAAGATAAATTCCGCTTACGGCTACAATAAAGAAAAGCAGGTATTTAAAGAGGTTAAGAACCTTCTCGGTATAAGCGTTGACAAATACATTCTTATAGATACTGCAGGTTTCAGAGATTTGATAGACACTATCGGTGGGGTGAAATTTGACGTCCCGATAAATATGGATTACGATGACCCGGTTCAGGATTTGCACATTCATTTAAAAAAAGGTGTTCAGCATCTTGACGGTGATAAAGCAGAGCAGTTTGTCCGCTTCCGTAAGAATAACAACGGTACCGGCTATGCTATGGGTGATATTGAAAGAATGCAGGCACAGAGTAAATTTATACAGGCTGCCATAGACCAGGTGCTTGACTTGGCAAATGTATTTAAGCTCAATGACATGGTGAAGGATTTTTCAAAGCTTGTAAAGAGTAATTTCAGCCTTAATGAGATGCTGACTTATGCTCCGTATGTTCTGTCACTTGAGAGAGATAAGATGCTTACTCACCAGCTTGCGGGAAATTCAAAATACATGAATGGCATTTCATATTTTGTGGCGGATGATGATGAAAATGATGAACTTATCGACGAGTATTTCACTCCGTCCTCCGAAACGGTGTCACAGAGTGAAATTGAAATTCAAAAATCAATCATAGGCATCGCCAGTGAAAAAGTGAGATTCGGAAACGTAAAGCTTGCCGATTCGTTTATAAACAAATTCACGAGTGTGGATATAGTCGATGCATCGGGCGGAAGTGCCGATGTTCAGGAAATTAAAGATAAAATAAAAAAATACGGCTTTAATGTGAAAAGCGTTGTCGCTACAGAAAGCGGTACTCATGCCGAAACGGTTGTGGTTTCGAGAAAGAAAAATGCAAAGGCATCAGCCGTGGCGGCTATCTGCGGCTTAAATGAGTATATTCACAATGATGATAAAAATACGGGAAGTGACATAACGATAATTCTCGGCGAAGGTTCCGATAAAGAAAAAGATTAAATTCAGCTGAAAACAGATATTTTACAGATAGGAGGAAACATAATGGAAACACTTGATATGGTTAAGCTGGCTGTAAAGTGTATAGACAGTAAAAAGGCCGAGGACATCACGGTTTTGGATGTTCGCGGATTAACCGCTATGACGGATTACTTCATCATTTGTAACGGTAATTCCGCACCGCAGATGAGGGCGATTTACGAGGAAACGGATGAGAAGCTTTCCGAACAGGGAATGGAGCCTAAAAGTAGAGACGGCTTCCGCGATACTTACTGGATACTTATGGATTACGGCGATATGATTGTGCATATATTCAATAAGGAATCAAGAGATTTTTATTCAATAGAAAATTTATGGGCAGATGCGAAGAAACTGCCTGTTGAAGAATTACTTTGAAAAGGGAGAGTATTATGAAGAACTACGAATTTTTGGAAATAGAAAAGAAATGGCAGAAAAAGTGGGAGGAAGATGGTTGCTTTCACGCTGTGACGGGCAGTAGTAAGCCCAAATTTTATAATTTGATAGAGTTTCCGTATCCGTCCGGACAGGGACTTCACGTAGGTCATCCGCGAAGCTACACCGCACTTGATATTATCGCCAGAAAGCACCGTATGCAAGGCTATAACGTGCTTTATCCCATCGGCTGGGATGCATTCGGCTTGCCTACGGAAAACTTTGCGATAAAAAATAAAATTCATCCTAAAATTGTAACAAAAAATAATATTGCCAATTTTACACGTCAGCTTAAGATGCTCGGCTTTTCATTTGATTGGTCGCGTGAGATAAATACGACATCGCCCGAATACTACAAATGGACACAGTGGATTTTCCTTCAGCTTTTCAAAAAGGGACTTGCCTATAAGCAGGAAATGCCCATCAACTGGTGCACAGGCTGTAAGGTCGGACTTTCCAACGAAGAGGTTGTAAACGGTGTGTGCGAGCGCTGCGGCAGTGAGGTTGTTCAAAGACGTAAAAGCCAGTGGATGCTCAAGATTACTGAATATGCTCAAAGACTTATTGACGACCTTGATGATGTCGATTATATCGAAAAGGTTAAAACTCAGCAGAGAAACTGGATTGGCAGAAGTGAAGGTGCTGAGGTTAACTTTGAATTGTCCTCGGGTGACAAATTGGTTGTATATACAACTCGCTGTGACACGCTTTTCGGTGCTACATATGTGGTTATGTCACCGGAGCATGAGCTTATAGAAAAGCTTCGTCCTCTTATCACAAATATGGATGCGGTAGACGAATATATAGTAAATGCGAGCAAAAAGTCGGAATTTGAAAGAACGGAGCTTGCAAAGGATAAAACCGGAGTTCAGCTTGAAGGCATATATGCGGTGAACCCCGCCAACGGTGCCAAGCTTCCGGTATGGATTTCGGATTATGTGCTCGTTACTTACGGTACAGGTGCGATTATGGCTGTACCGGCGCATGATACGCGTGACTGGGAGTTTGCAAAGAAATTTAATCTTCCGATTATCGAGGTCGTTGAAGGCGGCGAAGATGTTCAGAAGGAAGCATATACCGATGTTTACAGCGGAAATATGATAAATTCTGGCTTTTTGAACGGTCTCTCCGTAAAAGAGGCTATTCCGACTATGATTGACTGGATTGAAAAAAATAATCTCGGAAAACGCAAGGTAAACTTTAAGCTTCGTGACTGGGTATTTTCCCGTCAGAGATATTGGGGTGAGCCTATTCCGCTTGTACATTGTGAAAAATGCGGCTGGGTTCCGATTCCCGAAAGTGAGCTTCCGCTTGAACTTCCCGAAATTGATACCTTTGAACCGGGTGAAAACGGAGAGTCACCGCTTGCCAAGGCTTTTGACTGGATTAATACCACTTGCCCGCACTGCGGTGGTCGCGCTGAACGTGAAACCGATACAATGCCCCAGTGGGCAGGCTCCAGCTGGTATTTCCTGAGATATATGGATCCTCACAACGATGAAGCTCTCGCCTCAAAGGAAGCACTGGAGTATTGGTCACCGGTTGATTGGTATAACGGCGGTATGGAACATACCACACTTCATTTGCTCTATTCACGTTTTTGGCATAAATTCCTCTATGATATCGGCGTAGTTCCCACAAAAGAACCGTATATGCGCCGTACCTCTCACGGTATGATATTGGGCGAGGATAACCAGAAAATGTCTAAATCCAGAGGAAATGTGGTAAATCCGGATGATGTTGTAAACGAATTTGGTGCCGATGCATTCAGAACCTATGAAATGTTTATCGGTGCTTTTGACCAGACCACCCCGTGGTCACAGAAGGGACTTAAGGGCTGCTACAAATTTATGGAGCGCGTGTGGAAGCTTCAGGACTCTGTGACAGATGAGGAAGGCTACAGCGCTGACCTGGAAAAGGCAGTTCATAAAACAATAAAAAAGGTTACGGACGATTACGACCGTATGAAGTTTAATACAGGTATCGCCGCATTGATGAGCCTTGTAAATGATTTTTATAAAAAAGGCTCTGTGACAAAGGGCGAATATATGACTCTTATAGCATTGCTCAATCCGGTAGCTCCGCATATGACTGAGGAGCTTTGGGAAATGTTCGGCGGTGAAGGCTATCTTTCTTTGGCAAAATGGCCTGAATATGATGCCTCCAAAACGGTAGATGATGAAATAGAAATCGTGGTTCAGATTAACGGTAAGATTAAAGGTAAGCTCACCGTCGGTGCGGACACATCGGATGAAGATATCAAAAAGGCTGCATTTGAGGACAGTGCGATAGCGGCATTGACAGAAGGCAAGACAGTGGTTAAAACCATAGTTGTAAAGGGTAGACTTATAAACATAGTAGTAAAATAAAATCAAATTAAACGGCTTGCCGTTGTGAAATACGGCAAGCTGTACTTAAAGCGATAAAACGGAGGATAAATAATGAAGCGTATATTAATATTTGCTTTAATGTTTGTGCTTATATTATCGGCATCATTGACGGTACAGGCAGAAATCGACACAGGTGTGCCGTTTTTGCTTTATCACAGTGTATTAAAGGAGTATACACCGGGCTCGGATGCATTGCTACACATATCCGAAGAAAATTTCATACAACATATGCAGACACTGAAAAATGCGGGATATAATACTGTTACGTTAGATGAGTATTACGCCTATGTGACCGAAGGGACTGAGCTTCCGACAAATCCGATAGTTATTTGCTTTGATGACGGATACCTTAATAATTATGAATATGCTTTTCCTGTCTTAAAGCAAATGGGAATGAAAGCCACAATATTTGTTATAGCCTCCAGAATGGGTTGCGATACTGTTGAATTTCCGCATTTCAGTTGGGAACAGGCGGCTGAAATGGAAAACAGCGGGATAATAGATATTGAGAGCCATTCACTTACACATCCGTCATTCAGCGAACTCACTTATGCCGAAACGGTGAAGGAAATGCGTCTTTCAAAATATCTTATAGAAAAGAATTTAAAAAAAGAGTGTAAGTATATGGCATATCCGTACGGATTTGTAAATTACGATTCGGCTTCCGTCGGTAAAACCGCGGGGTATAAAATGCTCTGTGTAGTCGGAAACAACGGAGTAAACGACAGAACTTCGGATTTGTCACAGCTTAAACGGCTCAATGTATCCGGTGATATGACCGCCGAGGTTTTAATGCAGTACATACAATCAAATTACTGAGAATTTAATATTTATTCATGATGAGGTGGAGGAATATGAAGAAAAATTCGTTTTATGAGGTAAGAGAAATTGCATCCTTGAAGGATATGCTAAATCAAAGCGTGGAGATTTACGCAGATAAGAATGCTTTTTTGGTTAAGAAAAATCGTACAGACAGCTACAGCGGTATTACTTACAGGCGTTTCGGTGATGATGTTAAAGCACTTGGTACCGCTTTTATTGATATGGGACTTAATAAATCCTGTAAAATTGCTGTTGTCAGCGAAAATCGCTATGAGTGGGCAGTAACATATATGGCGGCGGTGAACGGCGATGCGGTAATTGTTCCTATCGATAAGGAACTTGCGGCTGAGGATATTGCCAATCTGCTGGTTGTGTCCGACGCTTCGGCTGTGGTATATTCAAAAAATGTGAAGAAAAAGCTCGGTTCAAGCTTACCGGAAAATATAAAGTATGCCGTAAATATGGACAGTGACGAGGCTGATAAAAATGCGGGAGAGCTTGCTTTTAATGATTTGATAGCTAAAGGCAAAGCACTTGTTGACAATGGAGATGTACGATTTGACAATGTTGAAATAGTTCCGGATGAATCGAAAATTTTGCTGTTTACCTCAGGCACTACGGCAATGTCAAAGGGTGTACTGCTTTCGCATAAAAATATAGTTACGAATCTTATGTCAATGTGTTCTATGGTTTACTGCGGCGAGAAGGATATATTTTTGTCAGTATTGCCGATACATCACACATATGAATGTACGTGCGGATTTTTGGCACCTATTTACCGAGGTTCGACCATAGCTTACAGTGATGGTCTGCGCTATATCGCCAATAATTTAAAGGAAGCACATGCTACCATGATGCTCGGTGTTCCGGCACTTTTCGAGGCTATGCACAAAAGAATTCTTACTCAGATTAAAAAGAACGGTATGGAGAAGAAGTTTAAGACAGGTCTTAAACTCACAAGAACACTTTTGAAACTGGGGATAGATAAACGCCGCAGCGTGTTTAAGAGCGTTTATGAGAGTCTCGGAGGAAATGTAAGGCTTTTCATAAGCGGTGCGGCATCCATCAGTGCCGAAACTCAGAAATTCTTTGAGGATATCGGCATTGAATTTTTGCAGGGCTACGGAATTACGGAGTGTGCACCGATAGTGGCACTCAGCAGAAGCGGAATGTTCCGCGAAGGTGCGGCTGGAATCGCACTTCCGTGTATGGATGTGGATGTCCTTATGCCGAATGACGAAGGTGTCGGCGAAATCATCTGTAAGGGCGATAACGTTATGAACGGTTATTATAAAAATGATGAGGAAACATGTAACGCTGTGGTTGATGGCTGGTTCCGTACAGGAGATTTGGGTTATATCGATGCCGATAAATATATATACATTACCGGCAGGAAGAAAAATGTAATAGTAACTAAAAACGGTAAAAATATATATCCCGAAGAATTGGAAGCGTTTATAAATCAAAACGAGTATGTCAAGGAAAGCCTTGTATACGGCAAAAATGTGGATGACAGCGGCGAATTGATTATTTCGGCAATTATTGTTCCGAACCTTACAGCTATAGAAGGTGTCCTCGGAAAAGATGTGTCCGACGAAAAGATAGAAGAATTGATGAAGTCGGCGGTTGATACGGTAAACAAGCGCAATCCGCTGTATAAGTATATACGTAATGTTACTGTGCGCAGAGAGGATTTCAAGAAAACCACCACACAGAAAATTAAGAGATATTTGGAAATTTAATTGATTTTTGCTAAAATTAAAGAGCATATTCATTGATAACACAGGTATCGGAATGAATATGCTCTTTGCATGCTCAATAACTTTTTGCTTGGACTATTTTAAAATATTTTTAACTACACTGCTTGGAATTTCAAATTCCGGGCATCCCTGAGCGCCTGCGGCAACCTCATATTTGTCAAAGCAGATTACAATATTATTTTTGTCGTTTATATAGAAATTCTGGTCTTCTTTTATACCTTGGAAACCGTCATCGAATTCATTTTTTTCTACCCAGAACATTCCTTCTTCTTCCTTGTTTATTCTGTTCATTTCATTTTTTATATATTCGTTTATCGGAGCCGTGAAGTCGGCATCCTTTTTAAACATGCCTTTTAATGTCAATATCTCGCCGCTTTTTTTATCTATATTGTAAAATGTGTGTTTGGTACTTGAAGAACCGGCGGTGTAGAGAATGTATACGTCGAGTGCCAGTATGTCATCGTTGTCGGTTTTTATGATGTAATCCGAATCTACACCCATATGAATCGTATCATCACCGTATTCCTTTTTTAAGTCGCAGACATCCTTTTCGTAGGCTTTGATTACGGAATCGGCGTTTTCCTTAAATTCCTTGTTTAATTTCTGCTCAAGCTCTTTGTCAAGCAAGCCCTCCACCTTCGGGGTGACAACCTTTGCTTCATAACCATTGTCTTTGACTTCATATTTTCCGAGAGTTACGACACGTACCAATGAACTTAGAATCGGGATATCTGCGGTTGCATTTGCCAGACTTGGCAAACAATTGAAGGCGATTACCAATGCCGCAGCGGCACTTATTGAACCCATTGTCGCTTTAAAATGGAATTTTTTCTTTTGATTTTCCTGCTTTATAGTGTCGTTAATTTTGCTTTTAAATTCATCGGAAGCTTTAATTGCATCGTATTCTTGACGGATTTTGTTAAAGTTTTTCATATTTGGTCCTCCTCAATATTGATTTTAAGAATTGACAGTGCTTTGTAAAGCCGTGTTTTAACAGTGCTTTCGTTGACGTTTAAAACATTTGCTATTTCGCTTATGGTCATGTTTTCCAAAAAACGCAATACAATTACTGGCTTGTATTTTATACTCAGTTTGTCTATTATACTGTTAAACGAAATATCTGAGTAAGCATCTTTTTCGTTTATGCTTTCGGGGGCATCTTCGATGTTTATAAATGTAACTTTATGGCTTTTCTTAATGTATGTAAGAGCAGTGTTTGATATTATCCTGTAAAACCAAGGCTTTATGTATGCAGTGTCCTTCAGGGTATTTACGGAGCGAAGTGCCTTGACTACGCTTTCATTTACAACATCTTCGGCATCACGTCTGTTTTTTGTATAAGTGTAAGCAAAGCGGTATGCCGAATCGATATTTGCTGTCAGAAAATTTTCAAGCGCTTGTTTTTTATTCATCATTTGACCTCCTTTCATAAGCTTAGACTTTAAACAGCTTAAAAAAGTTTGAAAAATTTAAAAAATACAAAAAGTTCTTTACGGTAGTATCACCTTACGGATATTTAGGATGCTGTCATAATTAAAACCTCCGCAATTTAATTATGCGGAGGCAAATATCAGGATTGATTTATTATTAAAACATCTTTTTCTTTTATTTTTGTTTTTCCCGATGGAATCAGAGTTTTTCCGTTTCTCATTATCAATACGATGAGTCTGTCGTGATTCATCTTTATATCGGACAGAGTTTTTCCGCACCAGCTGTTGTCATTGTCGATAACAACTTCGGTAAGGTATCCGAGCGTGCCGTCATCCGGCGCAAGACCGCTGACTATGATTTCGTCGCCTTCACAGATTTCAGTGTTACCGCGCGGAATGATTTGTTCGCCGTTTCGTATAACCAAAACTAAAATTACATCGGGCAAAAGCTTGATGTTTTTAATTTTTTTGGAAATCCATGGGTGGTTTGGCGTAATGTGAAGCCTTATAAAACGGATGGGTATTTCATCCGAATAGTCATTAAAGGTTTTCATTACATCATCGCTGTTGTCTATCATTTTAAGCTTTCTTGCCGCAAACGGTATGAGAGCACCTTGTATGGATATTGAAAACAGTACTATAAAAAATACAATGTGAAAAATGTCGGATTTTGTATATGCTGGGCTTAGACGAGCCATTATGGCAAATACTATCGATGCGGCACCGCGCAGACCCGACCAGCATATGAGCAGTTGCTGATTGAGAGGACATTTAAATGGTGTGAGCATTGCAAATACAGCTATCGGTCGTGACACAAATGTCAAAAACAGTGCAATCGCCAGTGCGGAAAGTGTAATTCCCGGAAGCTGCGAAGGAAATGCCAAAAGTCCCAGCAGAAAGAATATCAGCATTTGCATAAGTCCGGTAAAACCGTCGAAGAAGTGCACAAGAGCCTTTTTGTTTACTAGCTGCTTGTTTCCTAAGATAATTCCGGTTATATATACGCTGAGATAGCCGTTTCCGCCTATGACGGATGCCAATGAGTAGGATATAAGCGCTGTTCCGAATACAAAAATCGAATCAAATCCGTTTTCGGCAAGATTGCACTTTGAAAGTATATAAGCTGCCGCAAATGCGCACAGTATACCGGTAATCGCTCCGAAGATTATTTGAGCAAATATCATATATCCCACATTGATACTTTGATTTTTTGCACCCATATAGGAGAGTATGATTACCGTAAGCATGTAGGAGAACGGGTCGTTACTTCCGCTTTCGATTTCAAGAAGAGATGCGGTGTTGTACTTTAAATTAAGCTTTTTTGAACGGAGAACCGCGAAAACCGATGCAGCATCCGTGGAGCTTACTACTGCGCCTATAAGCATGCTTTCCGTAAAATCGAATTTGAGAACGAAAAAGCAAAATATTCCGGTTATGCCGGCGGTGATAACCACTCCGGGACCGGATAATAAAAGTGCCTTGACGGCGGTTGACTTTGCTTTGCTCCAGTTTGTTCCGAAGCCGCCGTAAAACATTATAAATATAAGTGCCACAGAGCATATTTGCTCGGCAAAGGTATAGTTATCAAATTTAATTTTAAACAGTCCGTCCGAACCGAACAGCATACCTAAAAATATAAAAAGCAAAAGTGTCGGTATGCCGATTTTTCCGGATAGCTTTCCGAAAAAGATACATATAAGTATTATTGC
>CAYRGA010000055.1:0-11588 GCA_964423705.1 uncultured Oscillospiraceae bacterium | reverse complement strand
GCTTTCGGGTCGGCCATTTGTTTTATTTGAAATCATTGCCGTCAAAAGACGGTAAAATATAATTATCGGAGGTACTGTGATGAAAAAGTACAATATTGCTGTTGTCGGAGCAACCGGCATGGTAGGAAGAACATTTCTTAAAGTATTGGAGGAAATAAAGCTTCCCGTTGAGAATTATTATTTGTTTGCTTCAAAGAGGTCTGCCGGCTCTAAGGTTACTTTTATGGGAAAAGAATATACCATAGAAGAACTGAACGAAAATTCATTTGACAGAGGTGTGGATATAGCGCTCTTTTCGGCAGGCGGCTCAACAAGTGAAAAGTTCGCACCTATCGCAGCTTCAAAGGGCTGTGTGGTAATCGATAACTCCAGTGCATGGAGGATGGACCCCGAGGTGCCGCTGGTAGTGCCGGAGGTTAATCCGCAGGATATTTTATGGAATAAGGGAATCATAGCAAACCCGAATTGCTCTACGATTCAGGCTATGGTAGCACTTAAACCTCTTCATGACAAATACAAAATAAAAAGAGTAGTATATTCCACATATCAGGCTGTGTCCGGTGCCGGAATGGCAGGCTACAAGGATTTGGAGGACGGCTTAAAGGGTGAGGCACCGAAGAAGTTCCCGCATCCTATCGCAGGAAACTGCTTGCCGCACATTGATGTATTCCTTCCGAACGGTTATACCAAGGAAGAAATGAAGATGGTGAACGAAACCAGAAAAATCCTCGGCGACGACAGTATGAGAATCACCGCTACGACCGTACGTGTGCCGGTGTTTAACAGCCACAGCGAATCCATTAATATAGAGTTCTACAACTCATTTGATTTGGATGAATTAAAGCAGACACTTGCAGATGCACCGGGAATAGTGATTCAGGATGACCCTGAACACGATGTATATCCGCTTGCGATAAACGCCACTGGCACAAACGAAACTTATGTGGGACGTATCCGTCGTGACGAGAGTGTCGAAAACGGTGTAAACCTTTGGGTTGTTGCCGATAATATCCGTAAGGGTGCTGCCGCAAACGCAGTTCAGATAGCTGAAAAGCTTATCGGATATTGGGAAAAGGAAAATAACTAGATTTTTGTATGGAGGAATTATTTATGAAGCCAACAGTTTTTACAGGCTCAGCCGTAGCTATAATTACCCCTTTTACCGAAAACGGTGTTGACTATGAAAAGCTCGGTGAGCTGATAGATTATCAGATAGAGAACAGTACCGATGCTATCGTAATATGCGGTACCACAGGTGAATCTGCGACTATGCCCGACGATGAGCATATGGCGGTTATAAAGTATTGCGTGGAAAAGGTGAATAAACGTGTGCCGGTCATAGCCGGAACCGGTGTGAATGATACCAAGCACTGTATAAAGCTTAGCACTCTTGCCGAGGAAGCAGGAGCGGATGCGCTTTTGTTGGTAACACCTTATTACAATAAAACAACTCAAAAAGGTCTTGTAAAGCACTTTACAATGGTTGCCGAAGCGGTGAATATACCGATAATATTGTACAGCGTGCCTTCCAGAACAGGAGTGAATATTCTGCCTAAGACTCTCAAGGAGCTTTCCAAAGTGGAGAATATCGTAGCTGTTAAGGAAGCCAGCGGAAACATTTCGCAGGTTGCGGAGATTGCCGCTCTGTGCGGAGATGACCTTGCCATATATTCCGGAAATGATGATCAGATAGTACCGGTTCTTTCTCTTGGCGGTAAAGGTGTAATCTCTGTTTTAGCAAATGTAGCGCCCAAGGATACGCATGACATAGTTGAGAATTATTTAAACGGCAATGTAAAGAAATCATGCGAAATGCAGCTTAAGGCGATAGATTTGATAAATGCATTGTTTATCGAGGTAAATCCCATACCGGTAAAGACTGCGTGCAATATGCTCGGCTTTAACGTAGGTGAGCTCAGAATGCCGCTTTGTGAAATGTCTGATGAAAATGCGGCAGTTCTTAAAAAGGCACTTGCGGATTATGGATTGATGAAATAATTTTTGTTTCGGAGGAGAGCATATGACAAATATTATTTTAAGCGGCTGTAACGGTAAAATGGGGCAGGTCATCGCACGTCTTCTGAGTGATGATGCGGATGCGCGCATTGTGTTCGGCTGTGATATAAATACTGAAATGAAAAATTCCTTTCCGGTATATGCGGATATCGGCGAATGTGATATCAAAGGCGATGTTATTATAGATTTTTCTCATCCGAGCAATTTTGAATCGCTTGTGAGCTACAGTCGCAGAACAAATACTCCGCTTGTCATGGCGACTACAGGTCTGTCCGCTGAGCAAAGACAGGAGCTTTGTGAGCTTTCAAAGGAAACGGCTGTGTTTTTTAGTGCGAACATGTCACTTGGTGTGAATTTGCTTATAAGCCTCGTTAAGAAAGCGGCGGCTGTGCTGGAGGGTAATTTTGATATAGAAATCATAGAAAAGCATCACAATCAGAAAATCGATGCACCGAGCGGCACCGCTCTCATGATTGCCGATGAGATATCCTCCGTACTTAAGGATGAACCGGAGTATGTTTTCGACAGACACAGCGTCAGAAAAAAACGCTCCGACAGGGAAATCGGTATTCATGCGGTTCGCGGCGGTACCATAGTTGGTGAGCATGACGTTATTTTCGCCGGAAACGATGAGGTTATCGAGATTAAACATTCGGCGGCAAGTAAGGAGATATTCGCCGTTGGAAGTATAAAGGCAGCCAAGTTTTTAAAGGATAAGAAAAACGGCATGTACGATATGAATGATATTATAGCTTCTATGTAAAATTACACTGCTGTAATAATATTTTAATGTATATTTTTAAAAATATACTCATAATTTAAACCATCGTTAATCGGTGGTTTAATTTTTTTGCGGAGATGATGAAGAGTGTATAAAATTGACAGCAATATAACCGTTCGTGACAATGTGACTATGATAACCATAAGCAATAAATCAAAAATCGGATGTATGAGTGCGGTTTTAAAGCAGCTTATGAGTTTGGATATGCCGGTGGAAATACTGGATTATCACAGCAGCTATGCCGGTGATAAGCTTACCGTGCTGGTCGATAACGGCGGTATACTTCGAGTTATGGGTGCGGTGGGAATGTTTAAAGAGAGCATGAGAGGCATAATGTGTGATATATACTGTCTTAATTCCTCTGTTACCGTGAAAATACGAAATACTCCGACCTCCGATGCCGCACTTATAATGAGTGAGCTGTCAGGGCACGGAATAGAGCTGTGTCATCTCTATTCCGGTATGGGCGGTATAACTGTGGTCATAAACGAAGCTTACACCGACGAAGTGTGCGGCATACTCGCCGATGCTTTCGGAAAAAGAGCTTGATTTTGCACAAAAGTTACATTTTGATTGCAAAAAAATTGTAAAAAACAACTTTTTATATATTTTGTCCTTGTATATTGTAAAAAAATGTGATAAAATATATGTAAACTTTTATAATGGCAAGAAAGGGGTAAAAAAATGATTTACAGTGCAGAAGTTGAAAATATGTGTGTAGTTAAAAAGGGCGCAAATCATGGCCCGGCTCCTATTCCTCAGGAGGGACAGTGGACAAAATCCAAGGAAATTAAGGATATTTCCGGTTTTACACACGGTATCGGCTGGTGTGCTCCTCAGCAGGGCGCATGTAAGCTCACATTAAATGTTAAGGATGGTATTATTCAGGAGGCTCTTGTTGAAACAATAGGATGTTCCGGTATGACACATTCGGCTGCTATGGCATCCGAAATTCTTCCGGGAAAAACTATCCTTGAAGCTCTCAACACAGACCTTGTGTGTGATGCTATAAATACCGCTATGAGGGAATTATTTCTTCAGATTGTATACGGAAGAACTCAGACAGCTTTCTCGGAGGGCGGTCTTCCGGTAGGTGCAGGTCTTGAAGACCTCGGTAAGGGACTCAGAAGCCAGGTGGGTACTATGTACGGTACGTTGGCAAAAGGCCCCAGATACCTTGAAATGGCAGAAGGCTATGTAACAGATGTTGCTCTTGATAATGATGATGAAATTATCGGCTACAAATTTGTTCATCTCGGAAAAATGATGGAAATGGTTAAAAAGGGTATGGACGCTAACGAAGCTTTGGAAAAAGCAAGCGGTCAGTACGGCAGAATCGATGATGCTGCTAAATTTGTAGACCCGCGTAAGGAATAATTTAAAAGGAGGAAAGTTACAATGGCTTTATTTGAAAGTTACGAGAGAAGAATTGATAATATAAATGCAGTTTTGAATGCTAACGGCATTGCTTCTATCGAAGAAGCTAAGAAAATTTGCGATGATAAGGGCATTGATCCTTACGGTATAGTTAAGGGTACTCAGCCTATTTGCTTTGAAAATGCTGCTTGGGCATACGTAGTAGGTGCGGCTCTTGCAATTAAAAGAGGTTGCAAGAACGCTGCAGATGCAGCAGAAGTTATCGGCGAAGGCCTCCAGGCGTTTTGTATAGACGGTTCTGTTGCTGACGACAGAAAAGTTGGTCTTGGTCACGGAAATCTCGGAGCAATGCTTTTGAGAGAAGAAACAAAATGCTTTGCATTCCTCGCAGGTCACGAGTCCTTTGCTGCTGCAGAGGGTGCTATCGGCATCGCAAGAACAGCAAACAAGGTTAGAAAAGAACCACTCAAGGTAATTCTTAATGGTCTTGGTAAGGATGCTGCTCAGATTATCTCAAGAATTAATGGCTTTACCTATGTTCAGACTCAGTTTGATTATGCTACAGGCGAGCTTAAAATCGTTAAAGAAAAAGCTTATTCAAACGGAGAAAGAGCACTTGTAAGATGCTACGGTGCTGATGATGTTCGTGAGGGCGTGGCTATCATGCACCACGAGGGCGTTGATGTATCTATCACAGGTAACTCAACTAACCCGACCAGATTCCAGCATCCGGTAGCAGGTACATATAAGAAAGAATGTATCGCTCTCGGTAAGAAGTACTTCTCCGTTGCATCAGGCGGCGGTACCGGAAGAACACTTCACCCGGATAACATGGCTGCAGGCCCTGCTTCCTATGGTATGACAGATACCCTCGGCAGAATGCACTCAGATGCACAGTTCGCAGGTTCTTCTTCAGTTCCGGCTCACGTTGAAATGATGGGCTTGATCGGTGCAGGTAACAACCCGATGGTTGGTATGACCGTTGCAGTTGCTGTTGCTGTACAGGAAGCAATGAATAAGTAAGGAATATCAAGAGTTTTAGGACTTTTGAAAATTTCTTGAAAGTTAAATATTAAAAAATTTCGTTAGACACATCATTTTGCGGTTTTTCCGTATGATGTGTCTAATTTTATCTAAAAACAATTTAAGTTTTAATATTGTATTTTACAATTAATTGGGGTTATAGGCAGTGGAACGAAAATAAATACTTATATACTAAACGTAAGAGTAATAAAAATCATAGCAATCGAAATCGTACCTATGATGATGCCGAAAAATGAAAAATATTCGGTATTCTTTTTAAGTCTTGCTACAGTGGAGCATATGATTCCCGGAAGGGCGGTATACAGTGCGAGCTCCATGAACACAGAGGCTTTATTATCCGAATATGTTGATTCGGCTACTATGAAAGCCAAGATTATACACAGCACAATTGAAATTATTGAAAATACAAATCCCGTTATTGCCAAAGTACGATTATTATTCATACGGTATTGTTTCCTCCCCGATTTTTAATGAGAATTAAAAAATGCGTGGCAACATAAAGCATTGCCACGCATAAAAAACGCGGCTTTAGATTTAATGTTACCACACATTTTACTCTAATTAATATTTTAAAACCCAATCGGTTAATATTTTAGCCTGCGTTTTTAACAAACACAAAAATTGGGTTTAATATCATTATAAAAACAGACAGCAAACAAAAGATATTTATAAAAATATCCTCTGTAAATTTTATTAAAGTAAAATATGTGGTAACTAGAGTATAACATCCTTTTTGCAAAAAATCAATATTTCTTGCAATCTTTCTGTAAATATGCTGCAATAACATCTAATGATTTCGGTTAAAAATAATCTAAGCACGAATAATCACAGTCGCTTTCGGCAGAAAGGGGCGATGCTCATTATACAAGTTGAAATTTGTACAGAGCAGATCATTGCTATGTCGATAAATGCGTTCTCGTTTTCATATGCGATGCTAGCAACGATTGTGCATAAATAAACGCTTTAAAATCGTTTTGCGAACAAAATGTGTATATAATGTTGAAATTTGAATGTTTTTATGATAAAATGGATAATGCATTATTATAATTAATTATTTGCACTGCAACAAATTCTCTAAACACAAAACGACAGGAGATAAATTTATGAAAAAGCATGCTGCAAGACTTCTTATCGTTATTTTTTCGGCAACGATATTTTTGATGGGGTACAGCGGGCGATATGATACGGATTTCTTGGCGTTATGTGCCGAAAAGAGCGATGCGCGTGAAACATTGAAGGTGGGATTTTTTGCTTTTGACGGATATCATATGATGGATGATGAAGGAAATAAAAGCGGCTACGGATACGACTTTATACGGATGATATCGCGCTATATGAATGTTGATTTTGAATATATCGGTTACGAAAACAGCTGGGATGATATGGCAGATATGCTGGAAAACGGTGAAATTGATTTGGTAACCTCGGCGCAGATTACCCCGGAGCGTGCGAAGAATTTTGCTTTTTCAAAGCCTATAGGCAGAAGTAATGTCATGCTTACCGTTAAAAGTGATAATACAGAAATTTCCGAAAACGACTACCTCACCTATAACGGCATGCGGATAGGCTTGCTTGACGGAAACAGCCGAAATGAGGATTTGCGCGAATACGCAGAGGAACATGGCTTTTGGTATACGCCTATATATTTTGAAATACATAACGATATGGAGGAAGCATTGCAAAATGGCAGCGTGGATGCTCTTCTTACAAGCTCACTTCGAAAAACCTCTGATGAGAGATTGCTGGATGCCTTTGCAACTCATGATTTTTATGCAATGATTCGCAAGGATGATGCGGAGTTGCTTTCGAAGTTAAATTATGCCATAGAGCAGCTTAACGCTACCGAGGGTGACTGGCAGAATGACCTTGATAATAAATACTATACTCACGAAAACAGCAAGATGCTGGAATTTACCGATAGAGAAAAGGAAATTATACGTCAGTACCAAAACGGTGAGAAAAAGCTTTTGATGTCGGCGAGTCATGACCGTGCGCCGTATTCGTATTCAGAGAATGGCGAGCTTAAGGGTATCATCCCCGATTATTTTAAAAAGCTGGCGGATTACATCGGTATTCCTTATGAGATATATGTTCCCAAAAGCCGTGAGGAATATCAGCAGATTCGCATGGATTGTCTGATAGACGGCAGTATGGATGCACGTATAGATTCAGTGAAATGGGTGGAGGACAACAGCTTTTCGTATTCGGCACCGTATACCGTTATGCGGCTGGCAATGGTAACCAGGCGGGATTTTGACGGCACGATAAATAAGCTGGCGGTTGCAACAGCACAGGGGCTGTTCGGACTTGAAAAAGGAATTGCCCCGGAGGCGGAGCAGGTGGATGTGCCCACACGTGAGGATGCTATGAAGGCAGTGCTGAACGGTAAGGCAGATGCCGCTGTGGTGTATCTGTATACGGCACAGCAGTTTGTGAACAATGATGAGCGTGGTTTGCTGACCTATACCATGCTGGATGAGCCGACCTATGAATATCACGTGGCATTTACGCCGAACGTAAGCCATGAGCTTGCCGGCATATTCACAAAGGCGATATATTCAATGCCGTCGAGTACCTTTGAGGAAATAGCGGCTCAATATACCAGCTATAAGGCGGAAGATGTGACTTTTTCGACTTGGATTAAGCTGTATCCGATACCGGCAGTGCTTATATGCTTCGGACTGTTTCTCCTTTGTCTGTTCGCGGTCTTGTTTTATGAAAAGAGAAAAAGAACGATTGCGCTCCAGCATTTGGTGGAGAAGGCAGATAAGGCGAATATGGCTAAAAGTGAATTTCTGGCAAATGTGTCCCATGATATTCGAACACCGATGAACGCCATAGTGGGAATAGCGAATCTGATGGACTGTGAAAAGGATATTTCGCATAAACTTAGGGAGTATATCGATAAAATCCGTATTTCATCTCAGCACCTGCTCGGTATTATCACCGATGTTCTTGATATGAGCAAAATCGAATCAAACGAAATGGTGCTCAGTGAAGATGCGATGGTTCTTTCCGAGCAAATAGAACAGGTAAATGACATCGTGTGTGCACAGGCGATGGAACGTGAGCAGAAGCTAAATATACATTACCACTATATCGAGCATAATCATCTTCTTGCCGATAGTGCGCATCTTCGGCGCGTGCTGATTAACATACTTTCAAATGCCGTTAAATATACCCCGAACGGCGGTAGGATAGACTTTGCCATAGAAGAATTGGCTTCAGACGTTCAGGACATCGCGAAATTCAGGTTTACAGTTACCGATAACGGTGTGGGAATGAGTAATGATGTGCTCAACCGCATATATGAGCCGTTTTCACGCGGTGAGGCATCGGTGACAAACAAGATACACGGTACGGGACTTGGCATGGCGATTGTAAAGAGGATTGTATCCCTTATGGACGGAAAAATCGATACAATTCTTGACGGACTGCGTTTTCTGTGTGCCGAGGACAATGAAATCAATGCTGAGATTTTAGAGGAAACACTTAAAATATATAATGCCGAATGTACCATCTGTCACGATGGTGCTGAACTGATAGAGAAATTTGAAAGCTCGGATGAAAACGAATATGATGCTGTCTTAACGGATATTCAAATGCCGAACATAAGCGGTCACGATGCCGCAAGGGCGATTAGAAACGGAAAAAATCTGCGTGGTAAAACGATACCGATTATCGCCATGACCGCAAATACCCTCGGCGTTGATGTGCAAAATTGCCTTGATGCGGGAATGAATAAACATTTGTCAAAGCCGATAGATATAAATAAACTGATTAAAACGCTGGCACAATTCTAAAATAATAGGTTGAAGTTTGTGAATTGATGTAGTAATATATGCGTATAAACATACTGTGAGGTGCTATGATATTATGATTAACAGAGCTAAGGCGATATGGACGGACAAGGTCATTGAAAATCAATATATTGAAGCGAAACGCGTTTTTGATGTATACGGAAAATGCGAAGGTGTAATTAAAATTTGTGCCGATTCGGACTATTCGTTTTATATAAACGGTGAGCTTGTCGGCTTTGGTCAGTGGCGTACATTCCCGGGCAAAAAGGCTTATGATGAATACGATATAAGTGAATTTTTGCGTGAAGGCGAAAATGTGCTCACTATTACAGCGTATCATCAAGGAAAGGACTGCTCGGTGTGCTGCAATGACACTGCATTTTTTGCATATGTGATGAGAATTGACGGTACGGAGCTTTACTCCGATGAAAATACCTTGGTACGGGAGCATCCGAATTACAAAAGCGACGATATGGAAATGGTAACAGAGCAGCTTGGATATTCCTTCCTCTATGATGCTTCAAAAATCGATGCTGAATGGAAAAAGGCATCTGTTGTAGATGATTTTTCGGTACAATATTTTAAAAGGCCGGTAAAAAGACTTTCCTTGGGCGAAACGGTAACGGGAAGTGTAAAGACGCAGGGCAGTTTAATCAGAAACTGTGGCGGAAGCCCGGCACATGTGATGCAGAGGGATTTTCTGTCATTTGCTCCGTATTCGGAGATATTTGACGGAAAAACAGTTAAAAGAAATGATAACGGTGTTTATTTCGTCATTGATTTAAAGGAAAATCTGGCAGGTTATTTTACCATGACGTTAAATACTGCGGAAGGAACTGTCATAGACATCGGATACGGTGAGCATCTGGAGGATATGCGAGTGCGCACGGAGGTTGGTGAGCGTAACTTTGCTGTCCGTTACATATCACGAGGCGGGAAACAGACCTTTACGGGCGTTTTCAGACGTTTCGGATGCAGATACATAGAGCTTCATATAACCAATATGAAACAGGATGTTGAATTTGACGAAATAGGACTTAGACCGACATGGTATCCTCTTTCGCGAGAAGCAAAATTCACCTGTGAAAATCACCTGTTTGACAGGCTGTACCGCGCGTGTATAAAAACGCTTAAAATGTGTATGCATGAGCATTACGAGGATTGCCCGTGGCGTGAGCAGGCACTGTATGCCTATGACTCATACGTTCAGATGCTGTGCGGATATTACGCTTTCGGTGAATATGAATTTGCGAAGGCATCACTGCGCCTTCTGGCTGACAGCCAATATGAAAGCGGGGCACTCAGAATTACCGCACCGGGAGATTCGCCCATAACCATTCCGGTATTTTCTCTGGCATGGATATTGTCCCTGGAGAAATATGTTCTTTATAGCGGTGATAAGGAGTTTGGAGCAGAAATGCTTCCGATTGCCAAAAAGGTTCTTGATTTTTTTGAAGTTAAGAATGGCTTGGTTATAAACAGAAGAACTGCCGAGTATTGGAACTTTGTAGAGTGGTCGGACGGGCTTGACGGAGTGAGCGGAGGCGATAATGAGAGCGATGCGGTGACAAGCTTTTATTACATATTTGCTGTAGATGCGTATGACAAGCTTTGCTTTTACTGCGGCGGTGAGCCGTATGATGAGGATTTATCATATATGAAAAAACGTATACATGAGGAGTTTTTCGATGCCGAAGGCGGTCAATACATAACTCGCAGCGGTGATACGCGCATGCACGAGCTTACACAGGCATTTGCCATACTGGCTGAGATGCCCGGTGCTGATAAGCTTGCATCGCTTCTGGCAGACAGGAACAATGCTTTTATAAAAACCACTCTGAGTACGTCGATTTTCAAATATGAAGCATTATTAAAGTACGGAGAGCTTTATTCAGAGAATGTATTGGATGACATAGCAGAGGTTTACGGCGATATGCTGTTTGCCGGTGCCGATACTCTGTGGGAAACCTCGGATGGTGCCGCAGCCTTTGACAATGCGGGAAGTCTTTGTCACGCTTGGTCTGCTGTGCCGGTATATATCCTTTATAAATATTATGTGGGATTTAAGCCGGAAAATCCGGGATTTGAGAAGTATTCCTCAGAACCTATGAAAAATGCGATTTTGGGTGGAATAAAAGCACAGCTTTTGATGCCGAATAAAGAAATTGACTTTGAAATTTAGACAGTTTGGGGCTCATTCGCCCCCCTTTGACTGTTTGGCAAACAGCATGCCTGCGGGCATGCATTTTTTATTATATATGCTGTATTTTAAATGCTTCAGCAACTTTGTTGTCGAGAATTTACATTGACAGAATCTGAATTGAAATGTCACCGTGGTGCAGCTTGTGAGCCGCAAGGCTGAATCCTTGCCGCAGATAATTTAAAATAAAAAAAGCACTTCCTAAGAAGTGCTTTTGGCTGGGCTAGAAGGACTCGAACCTCCGAAATGCCGGAATCAGAATCCGGTGCCTTACCAACTTGGCGATAGCCCAATATCTACCGAAAGTGTTGATCAGAAAAAAATGGTGAGCCATCCGCGTCTCGAACGCGGGACACCTTGTGAAAAAGTC
>CAYRGA010000054.1:0-11623 GCA_964423705.1 uncultured Oscillospiraceae bacterium | reverse complement strand
ATATAAAGGAGATTTAAACATGAAAAAGCTTATCACTTTAATCGTATGCATCTGCATGGTTTTCTCAAGCACACTGTGCATCAATGCATTTGCAAGCAACCAATGCGGTGAAAATGCCGCTTGGGATATCACTGACGGTATTTTGACAATTTCCGGAAGCGGAGCTATGTATGACTATAACTCTGAAGCCGACATTCCGTGGGCAGAACAAAGAAGCAGCATTGTTAAAATCATTGTAGAAAGCGGTATCACCCACATCGGAGACATGGCATTTTACGGCTGCACAAATGCCGAAACAGCCGAAATTGCCGACACTGTGGAAAGTGTGGGATTATCCGCTTTCAGTTATACCGAAGGTTCCAAAACCAGCATTTCAAACATTGATTCCGCCTACGCCTTCTCGCTCACAAGCGACATTAATCAGGCAAAAAAAGGAGACGAATTTTATCTGACCATCACCTTAAAGGGTGACCTTAAGAACTTATCTGTTCTTCAAAGCTTAATCGTATTCGACAAAGAAAGAATCAGCTACGATGATGATGACTGGTGCGATAAGGAGTGGTATGAATCCGTGGGCGAAAACGACCTCGGCTATATAAGCGAACCGCTCCACGGTATGGTGACAAACACCGTAAGAGCAGCATATATATCACTCGACGGACAGAAGATTGACGAAGGTTCACCGTTATATACCGCAGGAGAGACCTCTGTTACGGTTGCAAAGGTTAAGTTCACGGCTCTCGAAGATATAGCATCAATCGACGTATCATGCTTTTCTTTGAAAGACTGCGCAATAGCAATAAAAGAAGGCAATAAATCAACAACTCCCGAATGCTCTGTTACTCAGCTCACTTCTTCAACCGTACTTCCGCTCAGCGGCATAAGCATAACCACAAGCAGCAGTGCCGCAGCAGAATATGTGAAGGAAAACGGCATCGGCAAAGCACCCGATTTATCCGTTAGAGATGAAAGCAAACCAACCGAGGGCGAAGCTGCACTCCCGAAAGCTGACACACCCGATGAAATCACTGTGTATATAGACGGCGAAAAAGTGGAATTCGACGTCAAACCAATCCTTTACAACGACAGCAGAACCATGGTTCCGTTAAGAGCAATATTTGAAAAGCTCGGAGCAGCAGTAACATGGGATGACGAAACACAGACCGCTATGGCTGTCAAGGGTAACACCTTCATCTGCTGTCAGATAAACAATACTCTTATGCCGACAAGCAACGGAAATGTCACTCTTGACGTACCGGCTATGCTCATAAACGACCGTACACTTGTACCCCTCAGAGCAATAAGCGAATCCTTCAAGTACAATGTTGACTGGATTGACGAAACGCAGCAGGTAATAATAACTACACAAAATATCGACGAATAATATTCATACTAAGGAGAAACTCTCATGTGGTTTATATTTGCACTGATTACGACATTGTGCTGGGGAGCTGCCGACCTTTTCTATAAGGGCGGTGCCGATGAAAATGACTCATACAGTCATCTTAAAACCTCTGTAGCTGTCGGTCTTATAATGGGCGCGCATGCTATTTTTACACTTATAACAAAAAACATAGCCTACAACCCGATAAACATACTGGTTTATCTCCCGGTTTCAGCTATGTACATACTTTCAATGACGGTAGGCTACTTCGGATTAAGGTATCTGGAGCTTTCCATATCTTCACCGATTCAAAATTCATCCGGTGTTGTAGCGGGCATCATGAGCCTTATATTTTTAAAACAGGCTATCGACAAAATATCACTCGTGGGAATTGCATTTATATTTGCGGGCGTCATATGGCTCGGTGTTATTGAAAAGCAGCTTCAATCAGATGACAGCCTTGACAATGACAAAAAATACCGTATAGGCTTTGCGGCGTTTTTCATGCCGATTATCTACTGTATTATAGATGCTCTCGGTACCTTTTTTGATGGATATTATCTCGATGATTTCAGTACATCACCTCTTATCGGAATAACATCGAATAACTTCGAAGATGTAGCAAATATATCATATGAGCTCACATTTTTAATATGTGCACTGGCACTTATAGTGTACATTAAATTAATAAAGAAAAAGCCGGTGTTTAAAGAGCTTAAAACCGCGCCGAGATTTGCAGCAGCCGCATTTGAAACTCTTGGACAAGCCACATACGTATATGCATTAAGCGGCGGAAAAGCCGCTGTCGCAGCCCCAATGATTGGCTCGTACTGCATATTCTCAGTCATCTTCTCGGCTATATTTTTAAAAGAGCGTCTAAAACTCAACCAATACATAACAATCGGCTTGGTTTGCTTCGGAATACTGTTGCTTGGTGTTGCTGAGGGACTTGCTGAATAAAATCGGAGAAAGCATATGGATAAATTTACAAAGCATGACACAGGAATTATAAAAGGAATTGCCGTACTTATGCTGGTGTGCCATCACCTTGGCATGGGGATTCTGGAGCCGCCGCTCGACTGGGTTAATGACTCAATATTGGTAATCATAGCTACGCTGTGCAAAGTATGTGTCGCAATTTTTGTGGTACTGAGCGGTTACGGAATAAACGAAAGCTATAAACGCTATAACGGAAGTGATTTTAAATTTGTTAAAAACCACCTTCTGAAGCTAATGAAGCAGTTTTGGTTTATATTTATTATATTTGTTCCGCTGGGATTTTTATGCGGTGAAAACCCGCTTGATGTATACGGCAGAGATATAAACGGATTTGTAAGCTTTGTGCTGGATTTCTTTGGACTAAAATCACTGTTTAACACTTCGACCATGAATCAAACCTGGTGGTATATGGAAACCGTAATCGTTTTGTACCTTCTGTTTCCGATACTGCAAAGACTGTGCAAACGTATTCCGATTATACTGCTTGCCGCTGCCTTTGTGCCATTGGTCATATACTCATATTTCAGTGACGGTTCGTACGACAACTGCCGTGAGATATTTTGGATTTTTCCGTTTATAGTGGGTATTATACTGTCGCAGAAAAACATATTAAACATGTTTTCCGAATTTTTATGCAGAAAATACACTATCACCTGCGTTATTTGTATACTATCTGCAATCGCCATGACAGCTGTACGTTCGTATTTCGGAGTAATCGCCGATACATTTTACGCGGTATCAATCATCTTAGCCGCGAAGGCAACCGCATGCCATATCAAATACATTAACAGTTTCTTGGGTTTTATGGGTTACCATTCAGCAAATATATTTATGATGCATTCCTTCCTGTACTGCTATTACGTGCCGATAAAGCAGATACTTTTTGTCGTAAACAACGGTGTATTCAATTACATAGTTCTTATAATTGAATGTATAGCGGTTTCCGATTACCTCGAAATATTAAAAGGCAGGATAAATGAAACGGCAATCAAAAAGGGGTTTCATAAAATATTTTAGAAAAAGTATTGACAGATTTTAAAAATTGTGCTATATTAATCCGGTATTAACGTTGATAATTATTTAACTGCCACCGGGTAGTGAAATGCTTTAAAGCATTCGTTACACATCATTAGGTCTTAGAAGATGTGTATACGGATGCTTTTTTATTTGGGAGGCATAAAAATGAAATCAAAGCATCATTATTTTTCAAAAGGTGAAATCATCCTTTGGACAGTATCGGCGATTACGATTATTATATCGTTTTGCATTTTCGACAAAGAGAATTACTTAAGGTTATCGGCATCACTTATCGGCATTACATCTCTGATATTCAGTGCAAAGGGAAATCCCCTCGGACAACTACTTATGGTTACTTTCAGTCTGCTGTACAGCGCAGTTTCGTGGAGCTTTGCGTATTACGGCGAAATGATAACTTATATGGGAATGACAATGCCGATGTCCGTATACGCATTTATATCATGGATTAAAAATCCTTACAACGGCAGTAAGTCAGAGGTTAAAATAAACAGCATCAGCCTAGCCGAATGTATCGTAATGTGTATTATAACCGCGATAGTCACAGCTTTTTTCGGCATCATACTGATTAAACTCAATACTGCCAACATAGTTCCTAGTACCATATCCGTGATGACAAGCTTTCTGGCTGTGTATCTTTCCGGACGCCGAAGCCCGTATTTCGCACTGGCATATGCCGCAAATGACATTGTGCTTATTATACTCTGGCTGCTCGCCTTTAAGGAGAATGTGAAATATTTCTCCGTCATAATTTGCTTCATTGTTTTCTGCGTAAACGATATCTACGGATACATAAATTGGCAGAAAATCAAGTTAAGACAAAAGGCAAATCCCATTCAAGAAACAGCATAAGTGCGTGATAGCTGTGATTTCCGAAATCAGTGCCGACCATTTATACAGTAGAAAATCATAAAATTTTTTCTGTATAAATAATTTACTTGAAAAACTTTCAAAAAGGTTTATAATAATGCCGAAAAAACATTAAGTCAAACAGACAAATTGTTTTTTCGGCGTTATAAACTTATACAAGCCGCGCAAGTAATGAATTAATCGGTGACAGCCGCGCATGTTAAATGCTGCATATCACTTTTACCAATCACATTTATATTCTATCTTTTATTTCAGTTTTAACCATAGAAACAAATTCATCGATACTCATTATTTCTGTTTCAGAGGTATCGCGGTTTCTGACGGATACATTGCCCTCTTCGGTTTCCTTCTGACCTATAACCAGCATATACGGTACGCGCTCTGTATATTGCGCCTGGCGTATCATATACCCTATCTTTTCATTTCGGTCATCCAGTTCGCAGCGTATACCTGCGTTTTTAAGCGCATTGTACACATTCTCACCGTATTGTGCACTTTTCTCGGAAACAAGCAGAACTTTTACCTGAACGGGTGCAAGCCAAACCGGAAATTTACCCGCAAAATGTTCGGTGATGATGCCTATAAATCTCTCTATAGAGCCAAAGCACACACGATGTATCATTATCGGGCGCTGTTTCTCGCCGTTTTCATCCGTATATTCAAGTTTAAAATTCTGTGGCATCTGAAAATCAAGCTGTATCGTTCCACACTGCCATGTTCTTCCGAGAGAATCCTCAAGGTGAAAATCAATTTTAGGGCCGTAAAATGCTCCGTCGCCTTCATTTACGGTATAAGGCAATTCTAAGAGATCAAGTGCATTTTTCAAGCCGTCAGTCGCTGCCTGCCAGTCCTCATCACTTCCCATACTGTCATCGGGTCTTGTGGAAAGCTCTATGGAATACTTAAATCCGAACTTTTCATAAACCTCATTTATGAGATTTACCACACCTTTAATTTCATCTGTAATCTGCTCACGGCGCATAAATATGTGTGCATCATCCTGCGTAAAGCACCTTACTCTGAATAATCCGTGCAATGCACCCCTAAGCTCGTGACGATGAACCAAGCCAAGCTCCCCTACTCTCATAGGAAGCTCACGATAGCTGTGCGGTGTACACTGATACACCATAACTCCGCCCGGGCAATTCATAGGTTTTATGCAGAAGTCCTCTTCGTCAATCTTCGTGGAATACATATTATCCTTGTAATGATCCCAGTGACCGCTTGTTTCCCACAAGTGTCTATTCATTATAAGCGGTGTGGAAACCTCAACGTAATTATCTCTTGTGTGTATTTCTCGCCAGTAATCAATAAGCGTATTTTTCAAAACCATACCCTTAGGCAGAAAAAAGGGAAAACCCGGTGCTTCGTCGCGCATCATAAACAGCCCCATCTCTTTTCCGATTTTGCGATGGTCTCTTTTCGCTGCTTCCTCCTGCATTTTCAAGTAATCGTCAAGCTCTTTGTGCGTTTCAAAGGCTATACCGTTTATTCTGGTAAGCATCTTATTATTGCTGTCATTTTTCCAATATGCACCGGATATGCTTGTAAGCTTAAACGCCTTCAATGCCTGTGTAGACGTAAGATGCGGTCCGCGGCACATATCGATATAGTCACCTTGTTTATAGAAGCTGAGCACCTCATTTTCCGGCAAATCGGATATATGCTCTTTTTTTAAGGGCTGCATTTTATCCTCCATAAGCTTCACTGCCTCATCACGGCTTAAAACAAACGGCTCTATGCTCACATTTTCTTTTACGATTTTTCTCATTTCGTTTTCAATAAGCGGCAAATCTGCTTCCGTCAGCTTAACATCTCCGAGGTCTACATCGTAATAAAATCCCTTTTCGGTTGCAGGTCCGTACGCAAAGGCTGCCTGAGGCCAAAGCCTTTGTATCGCCTGTGCCATAACGTGTGCCGCACTATGGCGCATAACGGCTGTTTTTTCCTCCTCCAAACAGTTTTTAACTGTACCGTCACTGTAAATAATTTTCATTCAATCATCTCCAAATATTAAAATAATAAACAAAAAGCACCCTCAGCCGCCCGCAATAACATCGCAGACAACCAAGGGTGCAAATATACGTTTGCACGGTTCCACCTTGAATTTTAACTCATCGGATTCAAACAAATCCTATCCCTTAACGCAGGAATACGATGACACTTACTTAAGTTTGGGTGCCACAGCTCCGGAATGGTCTTCACATCGGTTTCCCATAAGAAACTCGCAGCAAACGTCTCTCTCTCTGAATGTTCTGCCAATGCTACTCTTTCCATCATTGCCTTTAATACTCAACCATTACTATAATGCCACAAAAAAGTGGATTTGTCAACAAAAATTTATCGTTCTTCTCTAAAATAAGGCAAACCGAGTGATGCCGGAGCCTGATTTTCCTTTTTATTTCTCACGCTTGTCAAAACAAGTACGACAATGGTAACGACATACGGGAGCATTTCAAAAAGCTTTTTCGCATTTACCGAAATACCCGGTATGTATGTGGGAATAACGTACAATGCACCGAATACGAACGAACCCAATATACTGAGGCTCGGTTTCCACAGTGCAAATATTACGAGCGCAATCGCAAGCCATCCTCTGTCACCGAAGGCATTGTTTGACCACACACCGTTCGCATAATCCATAACATAGTATAAACCACCAAGTCCTGCCACGGCACTGCCTATGCAGGTAAAAAGATATTTATATCTTGTGACATTGATTCCGGCAGCATCGGCAGTTTCCGGGCTTTCGCCGACAGCACGCAGATGCAAACCAATTCTTGTTTTATTTATAATATGTGATGCGACAAGGGCAATGATTATAGCCAAATATGCCAAAAAGCCATAAGAGAAAAGCACATCCCCTACCCACCCGAGTTTATCGGCAAAGGGCAGTGCGGTTTTAAACACTTTACTGGTGGCGTTAAGCGAAATTGACGGAACATCACTTTTTGTTATAGTGATAAGTGAACCGCCGAAGAAATTACCCAATCCGACGCCGAAGGTTGTAAGTGCCAGTCCGGTAACGTTCTGATTCGCACGAAGTGTAACCGTTAAAAAGCAATATATAAGTCCCATGAGGAGTGAACCGATTATACAAGCGATAAGAGGTATAATCACTGCGAGTGCCGGATTAAGCGCCTCGGCCGACTGTTCATACAAAAATGCACCGGTAACACCGCTGATAGCACCCACATACATAATACCCGGTATGCCGAGATTAAGATGTCCGGATTTTTCGGTCAAAATTTCACCGGTTGAGCCGTAAAGCAGCGGTATTCCTTGCATTACAGCACGCTGAAAAATTATAGAAATCATCTTGTTACCTCCTCAGCAGCTTCTGTATAACGCTTTATCTTATAGTTAATAAAAAATTCACTTCCGATAATAAAGAATATTATAATTCCGGTAATGATATCGGAAAAAGCATCGTTAAGTCTGAATACCTCTGATATCTGTGATGCACCACGCTCAAGAAATACTATCAAAAATGATGTAAGCACCATAAATATGGGATTAAACTTTGCAAGCCACGAAACCAAAATCGCAGTAAAGCCTCTACCACCGGCTGTGTCGCTTTTAAGAGAATGGTCTGTACCGGCAACCAGCAACAATCCGGCTATACCGCATATCGCACCGGACAGAAGAACAGTGCGAGTTATAACCTTTTTAATATTGATTCCGATATAGCGTGCCGTGTTCTCACTTTCACCCACAACCGAAATCTCATAACCGTGCTTACTGTAGCGCAGATATACATACATAGCTATTGTAATCACCGCAACCACCAGAATGTTAAGCAAATACGGATATCCGCCGATAACCGGAAGCTGACCCATTTCGAGAGTACGTGGAGTCCCCGAACCCTTCGGAACAGACCATTCAAGCGTAAAATATGCCACAATCTGAGTTGCCACATAGTTCATCATAAGTGTAAAAAGTGTTTCGTTAGCACGCCATGTAGCCTTAAAAACAGCCGGAATGAGTGCCCATACAGCGCCGACCGCTATACTTGCGACAATCATTATTATGTAAAGAGCACTGTCGGGAATTTTACCGCCGAGATAAATCATGCATGCCGCAGTGGCAAGACCGCCCATAATAACCTGTCCTTCGGCACCGAGGTTCCAAAAACGCATTTTAAACGCAGGAGTAACTGCCAATGCAATACACAGAAGAATCGCCACATTCTGCATAAGGTTCCAAATACGTCGCTCGGTTCCGAATGACCCGTCAAACATGGAGGCATACACATCAATGGGATTAAGTCCGGTAAGCGCTAGCGTCAAAAGTCCGCATACGATAAGAGCCGCAGCGACTGCCGCTATGCGTATAAGCCAAGCCTTCCACCAAACGATAGTGTCACGTTTGGCAATATGAAACAGCATATTATTCATCAGCTTTCTCCTCCTTTGCATTATCTTCATCATAGGATGACTTCGTCATAAGAAGTCCGATTTCCTCTTTCGATGCCATTCTGCCGTCAACCACCGCAGCGACCTCTCCGCCACCGATTACCAGGATTCTGTCGCAAAGCTCAAGCAATACATCCAAATCCTCGCCGACAAATATGACAGCCACACCTTTTTCCTTCTGTTCATTCAAAAGATTATATATTGTATATGATGAATTTATGTCAAGTCCGCGGACAGGATATGCAGCCATCAAAACCGTCGGAGCAGAGGCGATTTCTCTGCCGACAAGCACCTTTTGAACATTTCCGCCAGATAAGCGTCTTACCGGTGTATTTACTCCCGGAGTTGACACTTCCAATCTTTCTATAATCTCGTCTGCAAGCGATTTCGGAGATTTTCTTTCCAAAAACATCGACTTGCCCTTTCTATAGCTTCTAAGCATCATATTGTCAACGATATCCATATTGCCGACCAAGCCCATTCCAAGTCTGTCCTCTGGAACAAACGCCAGCCGAACACCCATTTCACGTATTTGCAGAGGAGTTTTATCTCGCAGATTTTCCGTTTGACTGTTTTTGGGATTATTGTACAATATTTTCCCGTCATCTATGTGCTGAAGTCCTGCAATCGCTTCCAAAAGCTCACGCTGTCCGCTCCCGGCTATACCTGCGATACCAAGTATTTCTCCTGCACGTGCTTCAAACGACACATTATTCAAAACCTTCACGCCCTCGCGATTATGACAGCAGATATTCTCCACCACAAGCCTGTCGCATGGGTTTTTCGGCTCACTTCTCTTGATGTTAAGCTGTATTTTTTTACCGACCATCATCTCGGTGAGCTGAGCTTCATTTGTTTCGGCGGTATTTACCGTGCCCACATACTCACCCTTTCTCAAAACAGCCACGCGGTCTGAAAGTGAGAGAACCTCATGGAGCTTATGGGTGATGATGACGATGGATTTTCCCGCATCGCGCATTTTTCTTAAAACGTTAAAAAGCTTTTGTGTTTCCTGAGGAGTGAGAACCGCTGTTGGCTCATCAAGAATAAGTATATCGGCACCTCTGAAAAGAACCTTGATTATTTCCACGGTTTGCTTTTCGGAAACCGACATTTCATATATTTTCTTATACGGGTCAATATCAAATCCGTACTGCTCGCTTATCTCTTTTACACGTGCGGCATAATCCTTCATGTTAAAGCCGGAATCATCCTTAAGACCGAGGACAATATTCTCCACAGCCGAAAAAACATCTACCAGCTTAAAATGCTGATGAATCATTCCTATTTTATAGTCAAATGCATCCTTCGGAGAATGAATAACAACCTCTTTCCCATCTATAAGAATCTCTCCGCTGTCCGGAAAATATATGCCGGAAATCATATTCATAAGAGTAGTTTTTCCGCTTCCGTTTTCTCCTAGGATGGAAAGTATTTCACCACGGTTAAATGTTAGCGATACATCCTTATTGGCAACAACGCTTCCGAAGGTTTTGGTAATATTTCTGAGTTCTATTGCGGCGCTTGCGCTCATTTACCGACCATTCCTTTCAAATAAAATTCTTTTGTAAACGACTACAGGCGGAGCAGAAAATTTGCTCCGCCTATCATCTGGATAATATATTTTTTAGAACATTGTGTTAAGAAGCTCTATACCGTCAATCTGAATGTCAAAGTAAGGAGCAGAACGCTTTTCGGACTCGTGGAAATAACCACCCTCTATAACCTCTGTATCCTTCTCATTCTTTTCGTCGGAATCAACATCAGCCTTGTATGAATCGAGATTTTTACCCTTCACGGTAAATGTGGATGCATCAAATACATTGAGTGTACCATCCTCAAGTTTAGCCTTAGCTTCATCTATAGCTTCCTGTGTACCTTTAGCGGCAACCTTATCATTGATATCTGTAAGAACTACAGAACCCTCTTTTATACCGCCGCACCAGTCAAACGGAATCTCTTCACCGTTTACATAGCTGTTGATTACAAATTCGTAGTAAGGTGCCCAGTTAATTCTTGAAGAAACAATGAATGTATTCGGGCAAGCTTTCTGTGTGCTTCCGTTATAGGAAACGTTGGGGATTTTAGCATTTTCACATGCTGTGGGAGCACCCATTGAGTCAGCATGCTGACTTATAAGCTTACAACCGTTGCTGATAAGCTTTGTAGCAGCTTCTTTTTCCTTGGTTTCATCATACCAGCTTCCTGTAAACTCAACCTCCATTGTAGCTGAAGGGCATACAGAACGTGCGCCAAGGAAGAATGATGTATAACCGGAAATAACCTCGGCATATGTGTATGCACCGACATAACCGATTTTCGCATCATCAGCGGCGAAGTCACCGTTTGCTATCATCTCGTTAAGTTTCAAGCCTGCAGCAATACCTGCAAGGTATCTGCCCTGATAAATTGATGCAAAAGCATTGTGGAAATTATCAAGTTTCTCAGTATGAGCATTCGTACCTGTAGCATGGCAGAACTGAACATCCGGGAACTCTTTTGCAGCTTTGAGAAGATACGGCTCATGACCGAAGCTGTCTGCAAATATTATATTGCAACCTTTGTCGGCAAGGTCTGCCGCTGCTTCGTAGCATTCGTTACCTTCGGGAATATTTGTTTTAAAAATAACCTGACTGTCGGAAAGCTTAAGTGTTTCCTTCACTGCGTCGGCAGCATCCATGAAGTTCTTGTCATAAGTGGAGTTCTCATCGTGTAAGAATATGAATCCAACCTTAACATCCTCAATACTGCCTGTCTTAGCACCGTTTTTTGAACTGCCGCCATCTGCAGCACCGTCTTTCTTTCCGCATGCACCGATAGAAAATATCATAACTGCTGCGAGAAGTAATGCGAGTAACTTTTTCATTGTTTCTCCTCCGATTAATTTATTTTTTATGATAAAATATTATCACTATATTAG
>CAYRGA010000053.1:0-11819 GCA_964423705.1 uncultured Oscillospiraceae bacterium | reverse complement strand
GAGCGTCACCTTGCCAAGGTGAACGTCGCGAGTTCGAATCTCGTCTTCCGCTCCATAAAAAGCACTTCTTCGGAAGTGCTTTTTGTTATACTTTTTGTTGATAAGGCTCTTTGTCAATAGTTGGGTTCAAAATCGAATAAACCGATTCACCAAAACCGCAATACCGACTTATATTGCCGGTATTGACACAAAAAGCAGCACAATTACCCAAAAGCAATGCACTGCTTTGTTTCGATTAATTACTGCAAAACGATTCTTCGCACGTCGAAAAATCTATTTATTCGGACGGATTATCCGTAATTATTTTCTTGCGTAAAATACTGTATTCGTTTACGGGCGAAGGTATCTTCATTTTCACCGTCATCTGTGCATGCGGAGCAGACTCGATAATATTATCCTCGGCATCATACATATCATCTACGGTATAGTATATATTTTCTCCGGACGGACTTAAAATTTCTATTGAATCTCCCTTTACGAATTTATTTCGCTGTTCGATTACTGCCATATGTGTTTCAGCATCCCAGCTACGAACCACGCCGACAATACCATACTCCTGAATATAGGTATTGCTTGTATAAAGCTGCTGTTTATCATCGGGCTTACCGAAATAAAATCCGCCGGTGTACTCACGGTGGCTTACCTTTGAAAGCTCCGAAAGAATATCGTCACTGACCTTGAAGCTCTCTTTATTTTCAAAATACGCGTCTATCGCCATACGATATGCTTTAATTACAGTGGCGACGTACAGTTCGTTTTTAACTCTGCCCTCTATCTTAAAGCTGGTTATACCGGCATCTATGAGCTGTGGAATGTATTCTATCATACACAAGTCCTTCGAATTAAAAATAAATGTACCTCTTTCATTTTCAAACACCGGCATATATTCACCCGGTCTCTTTTCCTCCATGAGGTAATACTTCCATCTGCACGGGTGCGAGCATGCTCCCTTGTTTGAATCACGATGAGTAAGATAATTGCTCAAAAGGCATCTGCCGGAATACGACACGCACATTGCCCCATGCACAAAGCATTCGATTTCAAGCTCATGGTTTGTTTTTTCACGTATCTCCCCTATTTCTCCGAAGGATAAATCTCTGGCAAGTATCACTCTTTTTGCCCCTTGCTTATACCAAAAATTCGCCGAAGCATAATTTGTGTTATTTGCCTGGGTACTTATATGAATATCCAGATTCGGTGCGACCTCACGAACTATCGAAAAGGTACCGGGGTCAGATACGATAATCGCATCGGCACCGATGGCATCCACTTCTTTCACAAATTCGGGAAACTTCTTTAAATCCGAATTATGCGGTATTATGTTTGCTGTGATATATACCTTCACTCCGTGAGAGTGAGCAAACTCTATTCCTTCTTTTATCTCATCAATGCTGAAGTTTTTCGCCGCAACGCGCAGTGAAAATGCTTCACCGCCGATGTATACGGCATCAGCTCCGTACATTACAGCATATTTAAGCTTCGCCAGACTTCCTGCCGGCGCAAGTAATTCCGGTTTATTCATGGTTAATCCTCCGTTTAAAAATCATTTCAGCCTCTTTTTACCGACATCGAAACGCCGTCACCTATAGGCACTATAGAGGTGGTAAGCATCGGGTGTTTGCATATAAATTCCAAAAATTCCCGTATATGATTGACGATGGCATAGTGCTTTCTGGGCAGAAGCTCATCGGTCGCCGTCATACCCTTATACAAAATATTGTCACATATGATTATACCGCCGGGCTTTAGCAACGGGAAAACAATGTCAAAATAATGACGATACTGAGATTTGTTTGCATCCAAAAAGACCATATCCAGTTCTTTGTTTACGGTTTTAATGGTTTCCTCCGCATTTCCGCAAATCAGATGAATAACATCACTCTTTCCGGCACGCTTGATATTTTCACGTGCTATGGCAGCATAGTTTTCATCCTTTTCGAGAGTATATATTTCTCCGCACGGAAGCAGATACTGTGAAAAGAATAGTGATGAGTACCCTATCGCAGTACCGACCTCCAGTATCCTGAAGGGTCTTTTATACTCTAAAACCGAAGCCAAAAAGCCCTTCACCTCGCGCTGAATTATGGGAATAAACCGTTCATCGGCATATTCCTCCAGCTCCTTTAATATTCCTTCGCTTTCGGGCAGAATACCCGTTATATAATCTACTATGTACTTATAATTGATGTTATCCGTCATTTTTTATCCCCTATATTCAAGTAAGTATCAGGCACATCGCCTATAATTATCGCTTCCGTTACGATTGCATCCGTTGAAAGCGTCGATACATCGTCATAATTCGGCAGAAGCAAGGTAATATTAACCTCTATATGTACAAGAACACTATGCCGAACTTGATTTATGCCGGCTTTTGTAAAAGTGCTTTTAAAATCTATATCCGCTATACTGTTCGGTATAACCTTAACCTTTACGTGCGGTCCCAAACCCGAAAGCAAATCGGAACCGGTAAAATTTCCTATGGGAATCGAAACTCTGAGCCTGTCATTATCATTTAAATAGTCCAAGGTTTTAAGTGCAATATCGGATTTAAGCTTATTAACCTCGGCATAATTAAGTGTCAGCGATTCGATTTTCCCACTTTCAGTTCGATATATATTCACAAGCTCGGCGTATTCAACACCGTCGGCACAGGCATCACGAATTGCAATGTGCATTGCCTCGTTTGCCAGCTCCTCCACCTCAGACTGTGAATATATCCGTATGGTTTTAATAATCATCGAATACACCTTTAATGCTATAAATGCCGTCAGCAGTATAATCACTATAACAACAATGATTCTAAGCGGTCTGCGTTTTTTACATACACCGAGCCTTTTATACATAGAAGGTCACCTCATTAACATTCTATGAAAAAGTTACGGCAGATGTTAAAAAATATTATTTTTTCAAGCTGTTAAACTTACAGCTATACTTTCTTACCATATGGTCTGGTCTGTATGACATTTTAGCCTTTCTGAGTCCTTCAAGTCCCATATCCTCTTCGCGATTTACATATTTAAAGTCGCTCCATCTGTTCTTTACAAACTCATTGTTTATCGCAGCATATATCCCGTTATAGGCAATATCCGCCTTTTCTATATGGATAAGTGCCGTTTCGGCCGTAAGCTCCTCACCTACCGAAAACGCACAAATATTCCCGTCTATTTCAATGACGCCGCCGCTCAGCTCCAAATATTCAAAATTATCAAAAGCACACCTTATACTGTTGTACTCAGCCATAAAATCCTTTGAGCTTTCATCGCGGTTTTGTTTCATAAGTTTTTCGGCAAGCTTTATGCACTTGTCAAAATCGTCCTTTTTCATTTCACGATAAATATAATCATAAGTATTTTTAAATTTATTCAAATGATTCTTTTTGGAATGAAGCTTTTTTCCCGAGAGCTCCGAAAGAGAGCTTACGGAATACACATAATCATTAAAATCAATATTCTCCGTCACACTCATGTCAGGATAATTCTTTTCAAGCTCACACGCAGATGCATAATCGGCAGATACTATCGTCAGATTCTGACCCATATCCGCAAAAAAACTGTTAAGCTTGTCAATGCAATTTTTTAAATCACCGCTTCCGTACGGCATATACGCTTTCTGTTTCCCGTTTAAATCAGTGAATATAACATATAAAAAGCCGTCCGATACACTGTACCTGATGTTATAAAACTCACTCCAAATAAGCATATTGGCAAAGCTGGCTTCGGAATTTTCGTATTTATTTTTTGTATAAGCATCAAAAGCAGCTTTTGACGAAAGCTCCAATTTTTTAAATTCTAACATTTACACACCTTAAATCATAATTAAAAATAATAAAAATATTTTGCACCCGAAATATACGGTTAATTCTGCATAAACCCGCGTTCATAAAGGCTTGTGAAGTTATTTCCGCTGCAAATCACATGGTCTAAAAGCTCTATTCCGAGTGCCTTCATAACAGTTTGTATACGCTTGGTTATGCTTATATCATTGGTTGAGGGATTTGTGGTATCTCCGGGATGATTATGTCCCAATATCACGGCTGCCGCATTGTTTTTTATGGCAATTTCCACTACCTTGCGCACATCCACGTATACGGAATTGTCATTTCCGTCGCATATAATGTCACACGAGATAAGAGTTTTGTCCGCATTAAGGCTCAGCAGTATAAAACGTTCAAAACCAAGGCAATTAAAAGCATGGCAGCAATAACCGGCAATCGCGTGCGTCGAAGTCATTTTTATCTTTGAGGCATCATCATCCACAAACAACCGGCCTTTAAGCTCACCTATAAATTTGATATATATTGCGGCGCGTTCCGA
This sequence comes from uncultured Oscillospiraceae bacterium, assembly GCA_964423705.1. Taxonomy (GTDB): domain Bacteria; phylum Bacillota; class Clostridia; order UMGS1810; family UMGS1810; genus CAKSIN01. The sequence goes on along the minus strand of CAYRGA010000053.1, from coordinate 7,506 downwards.
TATGCCTCCGGCCTGCATTATGGTATTGATATCCGACCGAAACACACACTCCAATCCACCAAGATTTTTGATTAAACGTATGGCTATTGCATTTGTATCCTTTTGCGGAATGACACTGTAGAGCAAGAACTCCAGCACCTCATGGTCCTGCATGGAATAGATTCCGTGGGCGAGAAATCTTTTCCTCATACGGTCGCGATGTCCGCTGTGAAGATTTTCTTTTTTTGAAAGCTTTGCGGTTACAGCTTCCTCTGCGCCGTCCGACGCCCCTGAAACCGCATCGAAATAATTACTCTCAGTCATAGCATACCCCTCTTAGTGCATTTGATGCGCATTATCTGTAACCAATTCAATCATTTCTTCCGAAATAACGCTTGTATGCTCCTCTTTTTTCGAAGCGTACAGTAAAAACTCTATATTACCCTCAGGGCCCTTAATGGGCGAGAAATCCAAACCCTCGATACTGAAACCCTGTTCAAAAGCAAAATCCGCTATAGTTTTTATAACGCTTCGATGTACACCGATATCGCGTACAACACCCTTTTTGCCTACTTCACTGCGTCCCGCTTCAAACTGTGGCTTTATAAGTGCCACGAGTTCCCCACCATCCTTAAGCAATTTATAGGCTACAGGCAAAACAAGCTTAAGCGATATAAACGAAACATCTATGGATATAAAATCAACGTCATCCTCGATAAGCTCAAAATCCAAATATCTTACATTGGTTCTTTCCATATTTACTACGCGCTCATCATTGCGAAGCTTCCACGCAAGCTGACCGTATCCGACATCTATCGAATATACCTTTCTTGCGCCGTTTTGAAGCATGCAATCCGTAAAACCTCCCGTCGAAGCACCTATGTCGGCACAGACAGCACCATCCAGTGATATCGGAAAGACTTGGACTGACTTTTCCAGCTTAAGTCCTCCGCGGCTCACGTAAGGGAGCTTTGCACCGCGTATTTCTATCTGCATGCCCTCCTTGACTTTATCACCGGCCTTAAATGCCTTTTGTCCGTTTACATAAACTGCCCCCTCCATGATGAGAGCGCGTCCTTTTTCGCGGCTTTCCACCAAACCGCGGTTTACAAGTTCAACATCAAGACGTCCTGTCATAATAATTTTATCTCCTCCGCAATCCGTGATGCAACAGAGCACGCATCAAGCCCATACATCTCAAACAGTTCACTCTGCTTTCCGTGCTCGACAAAGCAGGTATCGAAGCCGAGGTTAATCACCCTGCTTTCCGTCGGAACAGCTGTATTTGAAATGATACGCTCACCCATACCGCCGTCCGTCAAATTATCCTCTATGGTAACTATCAGTCTTTTACCGACAGCCTCCTTTTCCAAAAGCATACGGTCAAACGGAACCACACTTCGTATATTAATCACTTCCGTACTTATGCCTTCAGCCGCCAGAATATCGGCAGCCTCCAGCATGGTATCCGTCATCCTTCCGCAGGCTATCGCGAGCACATCCGCACCTTCTCGAATTTTTTCCGCTTTTCCGATTTCAAACGGAATTTTCATTTCTCTAAACGGAACTCTGGCTTTCGGATAACGAACCGCTACAGGACCCTCGCACACATTTACAGCATAGTAAAGCATCTGCCGGTATTCATCATAGCACGATGGAGCAAGCACCGTCATATTCGGCAGGTGCGACAAAAATGTCAAATCCAAAAGTCCCTGATGCGTTTCACCGTCCTGTCCGGTTATTCCCGCTCTGTCAATCGCAAACACAACATGGAGCTTTTGCAGACAAACATCATGTACTATCTGGTCATAAGACCTTTGAAGAAATGTGGAGTACACCGCAAATACCGGTACGCATCCACCCTTTGCCAAGCCGGCTGCCATAGTCACCGCATGCTCCTCGGCTATGCCGACATCGAAAAATCTTTCGGGAAATCTTTCGGCAAATTCACTCAAGCCGCAGCCGTCCGACATAGCCGCGGTAATCGCCGTGACCTTGTCATTTTCCTCAGCAAGCGAGCATAATATTGAACCAAATGCCGCCGTATAAGTCATCGACTGACGGCTGACCTTTGCGGTAAGACTGCTCACACCGTGGTATTTACTGGGGTTATCCTCCGCCGACTTATATCCCAAACCTTTTTTTGTCTTAATATGTATCAGCACAGGCTCTTTGGCATTTTTCGCCATATCCAGAGCTGCCATAACCTCGGCGGTGTTATTACCGTCTATAATGCCGATATATTTAAGACCCAAATCCTCAAAAAACGGTGCTTTAATAGCCGCATATTTAAAGAAGCTCTTCAGGTAACGTATGACAGAAGAGATTTTCCTGCCAAGACGACCTTTTTTATCCAAAAAATCATGTACATTAATTTTAGTGTTAATGTATGCGGGCTTAAGTCGGAGCTTTGTGAAATGAGCCGAAAGCCCACCGGTGTTTTTTTGTATGGACATCTCATTGTCATTCAAAATCACCGTAAGGCGTGTTTTCCTAAAACCGGCGTCATTTAATGCCTCGAAGCTCATGCCGCCGGTAATCGCCCCGTCACCTATCACGACAACCACATTTTCATCGCCGCCGTTTAAATCTCTGGCGCGTGCCATACCCAAAGCCGCCGAAACCGACGTACTGGCATGTCCCACATCGAAGCTGTCATATTCGCTTTCACTCGTTTTTGGGAATCCCGATAACCCTTTTAAATGCCTGAGTGTATTAAAATCCCCCAGTCTGCCGGTAAGCATTTTATACACATAGCACTGATGCCCCACATCAAAAACAAGCTTGTCCTTCGGGAAATCAAACACCTTCATAAGTGCCAGTGTAAGCTCCACCACACCAAGGTTTGATGCCAAATGCCCGCCGGTCACCGTCACATTTTCAATAAGAAATGTCCGTATTTCCTCGGCAAGAAGGTTAAGCTCGCAAATATTCAGATTTTTCACATCATCAGGCGATTTAATCTTATCCAAATACTTCATTATTTTTTCCTTTTGTTTAATTTAAATAATCCCTTAAAAAACGAAATTATAACCGATACCTTCAAAACAATCTTTTCACTGTACTTCATAGATACATTCTTTCCGGCAGCCTTTCCGCCAACCGTGGCGGCGGCAACCGCAGCAGTGAGAAGCAGATTGACAGCCGCAGCATTTAGTGTATCATATGAGTTTATGACATTGACTGCTATAGCTGCCGAAAGTCCTCCCGAGATTACACCGGCTATGTCACCTATAACATCGTTGCACAAGTTGGAAACCTTGTCGGCATTACGTATAAGCCTGATAGCCTCACGGTTTTCGCGCTGCCCTCTGGTAAGTCTGGAATGGAACGGTGTTTCATCGGCAATCGTCACCGAAACACCTATTATGTCAAATATAATACCCAGAAGTATAACAACCAGCAGAATGGCAAATGCCGCGAAAATATTTACTTTTTCCACAAAGGTGTTTGTAAATGCACCTATTATAACCGACAAAAAGAATGCCGCTACGGTAATCTTTATCGGCCATGACAACCTAATTTTTCTCATTTTTTATCCCTGCATTATATTAAGTAATGGGCTATGCCCCTGTCATTCAATGTATCGGCGGTATGTACCGCCGTCTTAAATAGTAGGATAGACCCGCCGGGGGCACATCATACTTTTAATTATAAAATTAATCAGTGGCAATATGCGGAGTAAAATTTACGGCATAGGTTCGGCTGGATTTCCCTCACAGCTGCCGCTTCGTCGCCAAAGCGGCAGTTCCCTTTTAAAGCTGTGCCCACCGTGTCGCCATCGGTATTGCCGAATTGCCACTAAGTCCGTACTGCAATCCTCCGCATAAAACAGCCTAGGAGTTTTCCTCACAGTTATGCTGGCTCTTAGCCTCTTTTGCAGATATGGTTTCAGATGCAATAACCGCGTGCACAATGGCCGTTGCGCACCGATGTGAACTATCATCCACCATAGCCACTCAAGGCAGGCTACACTGCTCACAGCGTGTTGTTACCCGCACCGCAAAGCAGGTTTTATCCTGAACCGTAATTCAGCCGTCGCAAAGCACGGCACCTTTCGGCATGAACAGGGAAACGCTACATAGATTAATCCGTACCATCCCCTGCCCAAAAATCACGAATTCAGGTCTCCACGGAAAAAGGGTCAACGCCCGCATGCCATTGCGGCTCGCCCTTAAACCTTAACTCCCAGCATCTGCCCCAAACTGGGCGTAAGAAGCAAACACAAGGAACTTCATCGATATGCCCTTTAGTGGATTTTTAGGCCCACCTTACAAATCAACAGAACTGACTAGGATACTGCACCACTGTCATTTTTAATTAAACAAATACTTAACAAGCCCCTTTATAAACTCGTTGTTATCAAACTCATCTATAATTTTAAGAGCTCTTTCACTGTAATAATTCATTCTCTCCATTGCACGGTCACGCCCCAAAACATTTATAAAGTTCGGACTGCCGTGTTCTTCGTTTTTATCTTCCTCTTCATCCTCGAAATCATCGCGTATCTGGAAAGCAAGCCCTATACAATAGGCAAATTCCTCAAGCTTTTTTAACGTCTGTTCATTCGCACCAGCCACATAGGCACCGCTGATTACACCTGTCATGATAAGTGCCATGGTCTTTTGCTCGATAAGTGCCGTGAGTTTCTGCTCATCGGCATCACCCTTTTCGGCAAGCTCCAAATCACGAACCTGTCCGTTTATCATGCCATGCACACCGGCTGAAGCACCTATATGTCGCATAGCCGAAACGGCACCGGGATTTGGTGCACATTCCGCCGCCATAATTTCATATGCGGTATTTAAAAGTGCATCTCCGGCGAGAAGTGCCATCGCTTCTCCGTATTTTTTATGACAACTCGGCTGAGAACGTCTCATATCGGCATCATCCATGCATGGTAAATCATCATGAACCAGCGAAAAGGCGTGAATCAGTTCTATCGCCATGGCAAAGGGCATCGCTGACTTTTCATCTGCGCCGAGCATTTTAGCGGTTTCCGCGCACAATATGGAGCGTATCCTTTTTCCACCGTTAAAAACGCTGTAATGCATCGCATCATATATGATTTTTTCACAGTCCTTGAAATCCGTGAATCGGCTCTCCATATAGCTGTCTATACTGTTTATTCTCTGCTTGTATTCCGAATAAAAGTCATTCATTTTCTGCATCCTCATTTACATTAAAATCAATTTCACCGCCATTTTTAAGGAGCGTTATCTTCTGCTGCGCTCCGTCAAGCATTTTAAGACACTCGTCAGACAGCTTAACTCCCTTTTCAAAAAGCTTTATACATTCGTCCAGCGGAGCATTGCCGCCCTCCAGCGAATCAATTATTTTTTCAAGCTCTTCCATATTGCTTTCAAAATTCTTCTTCTGTGCCATTTAATCACCCCACAAAGCAGTATTTTCCGTACCATTCACCGTACATCGAATCGTACCGTCCGTCACACGCAATGCTATATCGCTGCCCTTTTTGACATCCGACGTGCTTTTGACCACTTTATTCCCACTCGTAGCAACACTGTAGCCCCTCTCAAGAACATTTACCGGGTTTAATGCGCTCAAACGGTACGCACCTTCCTTTAATCGACTGTGCTTATCCTCAAGACATACGGCATAAAATCTTTTTAATTCCTCCGTCAGCGAATCAAGCCTGCGGTACTTGTCCTCAAAAATTAATTCCGTTTCTCTGAAAATCCTCCTTGAAACAAGTGCTTCAAGCGACACTGCTTTATGCCTTACAAGCCCGTCCAGAGATTTAAGAAGAATACACCTCGAATCAGCAAGTCGGCTTTTCAATTCATCCGCCGAAGGAACCGCAAGCTCTGCTGCGGCAGAAGGAGTCGGTGCGCGCATATCGGCAGCAAAGTCGGCAATGGTAAAATCCGTTTCGTGACCGACTGCGGAGATTATGGGTATTTTTGAATTGTAAATTGTCATGGCTACAGCTTCCTCGTTAAATGCCCACAAATCCTCTATAGAGCCGCCGCCTCTGCCCACTATAAGCACATCGGCATCGTTTTTTTCGTTAAAATACTCTATACCCGCACAAACGGATTCTGCAGCACCGATTCCCTGTACAAGTGCGGGATATATTTTAATATCGGCAGCAGGAAATCGGCGCGAAATTACATTAATAATATCTCTCACCGCCGCACCGTTGGGAGCTGTAACGACACCCACTGTCCGCGGATACGAGGGAATCTGCTTTTTATGTGCGGCATCAAATATACCCATAGCATCAAGCTTGGTCTTAAGCTGCTCATACGCCGCATAAAGCCTTCCGACACCGTCAGGCGACATGGCATCTATATAAAGCTGATATTGCCCGTCACGTTCAAAGACACTCACTCTGCCGAAAGCCATAACGCTCATACCATTTTGAGGTACAAAGCCCAAAGCGGAAGCGTTGGCACGGAACATAACCGCTTTTACACTCGCGGCTTCATCCTTCAGCGACATATACATATGACCTGTGTAATGATGCTTAAAATTCGATATTTCTCCGCGTACGCATATTCCATAAAGGTTGGAATCGGAATCCAGCTTATTTTTTATATATCCGTTTAATTCCTTTACCGTAATAATCTTCATGACAAAATCACCGCCGATTATTTTATTACATCGGCAAGAACCCCGTTTACAAATGCCGGTGCATCGTCATCGCCGAACTTTTTCGCAAGCTCCACAGCTTCATTTATGGAAATCTGATACGGAATATCGCCGCCGAATTTCATCTCACTCAGCGAAAGTCTTAAAATAGACAGATTTACCTTCGATATTCGCGGCAAGCTCCAGTTCACGAGCGAGCTGCTTATTTTTTCGTCGATTGCATCTATATTGTTAAAACAGTTGGTTACTGTCTGATTGAAGTAAGCAACATCATTTTCGGTAAGCTTACCGTATTCCGCCGTTTCACCAAAAAGCTCAATTCTGCTTTCCACAGTGTCATTCGGATGAAAGGGAATTTCATAAATAAGCTTAAAAGCGCATTCGCGCGCTGCTTTTCTGCTCATATTTATCCTCCGATACTTAAAAAACAGACCCTGCCGAATACAACAGGGTCTGCCAATTACTCATTCTCTGTTGTGTTTTCAATGTCCTCAATCTGCTCCTCGGAATTTTCCTGCGGAACATCAATGCCAACAACGCGAACATTCACTCTCTCGACCGAAAGACCCGTCATAAGCTCTACCTCACGTTTTACCGCATCCTGAACATTCCAAGCAACCTCGGGAATTCGGACACCGTAATTCATGATAACATTTATGTCGATTGATACCGTATCCTCAGTCATAGTGACCTTAATACCGCCGCCCGCAGATTTTTTTGAAAATTTGCGGGCGATGCCTTCTACGATGCCCGCACCCGTACCGCTGACTCCCTCAATCTCGGAAACAGCCACGGAAGCGATTGTAACTACAACCTCATCGGAAATTCTGATATTACCGCTGAGTTCGTTCTTTTCGTGTAATTCGTCCATAAATTCATCTCCCAAACGATTTTATTATATAGTATAACACC
>CAYRGA010000052.1:0-11844 GCA_964423705.1 uncultured Oscillospiraceae bacterium | reverse complement strand
TGGTCGGAGTGACGGGACTTGAACCCACGGCCCCCAGACCCCCAGTCTGGTGCGCTACCAACTGCGCTACACCCCGAAAAATATATTGGCGCGCCTAAGTGGATTCGAACCACCGGCCTAACGCTTAGGAGGCGTTCGCTCTATCCTACTGAGCTATAGGCGCATATAACCACTAAAGCACTTATAATATAATATCTTAAAACTTCAATTTTGTCAAGTATTTATTGCAATATTTTCAAATTTTTTTATAATAAATTCTCAAGGCAAATGCAACAATGAATTTTCAAACTGCATTTACTGCGAAAGCCATATTCGGAAACCTCCTAATTCCGTTATATAATATAGCTGTTATCTGCGCTATCCTGCATTTTATTTAAGATATCCTGCAAGGTTATGGAATCCAAATAATCGGTTATTACATCATACAGACCTTCCCATATAAAAAGCGTGGGGCAGCTTTGCATGCGGCTGCACTCATTTGGTGTTTGCTGCATGCATGATACCGGCGCAAGATTCCCCTCTGTAATGCGCAAAATCTCTCCCACTGTATACTCACTCGGTTTTTTTGAAAGGCGATACCCCCCCTGAAACCCACGATTTGTCTGCAATATGCGGAAACGATTAAGCATCGGTACAATTTGTTCAAGATATTTTTTTGAAATATCCTGCCGCTGCGATACCGCCTTCAGCGATACAAATCCTTCGTTTTGATGTTCAGCCAAATCTATAAGCAAGCGCAATGCATATCTTCCTTTTGTGGAAATCTTCATACAGAATCCCTCCGTTTCTTATGATATAATAACACACATTTCGGATTTTTTCAATCAAAAGATAATAATTTTTAAATATAACTTGGAAAATAAATGTTGACATTTATTAAATAACATGATAAAATATCTGTAACAACCTTGAAGGAGAGTGCTATCGCCAAGGCGGCAGAGAGAAGTGACGGTTGGTGCGAGTCACCGTCGCAGAGCGACAAGCTGTAGCTCCCGAGTTGAAAGGAAGAAAGCCGCAAGCGGTGACTAGAACCTTTCCGAGAATGCTGCGTAAGTGCATAGGGCTTGATAGAGTCTGAAGCGGTATCGGTCTAACAGCCGATGCAATTTGAGTGGTACCGCGGGTATTGAATTTATACTCGTCTCAAAGAAAATCAGTCTTTGAGGCGAGTTTTTGTTTTCTCAAAGATAATTACTGGAGGTATATATATGGAAGAAAAAATAACCGGCCTTGATTTTAAAATCAGTGAGGTTGCGGCAAGAATTAAGGAGCTACGCCATATAGACGGCATTTCCGTTGAAACCATGGCGAAACTTACCGGCGTTTCAAAGGAAGAGTACATAGCTTGCGAAGCCGGCACACATGATTTAAGCTTTGCATTTATTTACAGATGCGCACTTGCTTTCAGAGTAGGTGTCACCGATATTATCGAAGGTGTAAGCTCCACCCTCAAATCATATACAGTGACCCGAAGCGGCGAAGGACAGAAAATTGACCAAGCACACGGAATGGTTTATTACAACCTTGCCTCAGCATTTAAAAACAGAGTTTCCGAACCGCTGTACGTAAATTGCATATACGACGAAAATGCCGAAAGACGCGACATTGAACTTACCACGCATATCGGGCAGGAATGTGACATTGTCCTTAAGGGCTCACTTAAGGTTCAGATAGGAAGCCACACAGAAATACTGAATGCGGGAGATTCGGTATACTTTGACAGCTCCACTCCGCACGGAATGATTGCCGTAGGAGGAACCGACTGCGAATTTTATGCTATTGTGCTCCACGGCGAGCAAAGCACTGAAAATTTAAATGCCAAGGAGGAAATCAAAACCGGAAGCTTTAAGCCGCATCAGCAGTACAAGAGAGTATACCGCGACTTTATTGACACCAAGGAAAATGACAAAGGCGCACTTATTGAGATTAATTTCAAAAACGAGGACAAATTCAATTTTGCTTTTGACATTATAGATAAAATTGCCGACAGAACTCCGGACAAGCTTGCAATGCTTCATCTGTCAAAAGACAAAACAGAGCGTCGCTTTACATTTATGGATTTAAAACGCGAATCGGCAAAATGTGCCAACTATTTTACATCACTCGGAATTAAAAAGGGCGATATGGTAATGCTCGTTTTAAAAAGACATTATCAATTTTGGATAGCTATTCTGGCACTTCACAAAATAGGTGCGGTGGCTATCCCTGCCACAAATCTCCTTCAGGCACATGACTACGAATACCGCTTCAATGCCGCAGGCGTAAGTGCCATACTTTGCAGTGCGGACGGCGATATCGCGCATCAAGCCGACCTGGGAGCGAAAAATGCCGAAATGCTCAAAACCAAAATTATGGTCGGTGGTGAAAGAGAAGGCTGGCACAATTTTGATAAAGAAATAACTGCATATAATGATGTGTTTGAAAGAAGTGCCGATTCACCGTGCGGCGAGGACAGCATGCTTATGTATTTCACCTCGGGTACTACAGGAAATCCGAAAATGGCTCTTCACAGCTATAAATACCCACTCGGACACTTCCACACTGCGAATTACTGGCACTGTGTTGATCCAAACGGTCTGCACCTCACAATCTCGGATACCGGCTGGGCAAAGGCAGCATGGGGAAAGATTTACGGTCAGTGGCTTTGCGAAGCGGCAATATTCGTATACGATTTCGACAAATTTGATGCTGCAGATATTCTGCCGTTATTCGCGCAGTACGGCATCACCACATTCTGTGCTCCGCCCACAATGTACAGAATGTTAATAAAAGAGGATTTGACAAAGTATGATATGTCCTCCGTTCAACATGCCACCATAGCCGGAGAAGCACTCAATCCCGAAGTATTCCGCCAGCTCGAAAAGCTCACCGGTCTTAAGGTCATGGAGGGCTTCGGGCAAAGTGAAACGACCTGTATTATAGGAAACCTTTTCGGTAACGAATATAAGCTCGGATCTATGGGAAAGCCGGTTCCGCTTTACGACGTTGACATCGTAGACCCGGACGGAAACAGTGTACCCGTGGGCGAAAACGGCGAAATTGTAATCCGCACCTCCGAAAAAATACCTTGCGGTCTTTTCAAAGGATACTACAAGGACCCCGAAAAAACTCAGGAAGCATGGCACGACGGCCTTTATCACACGGGCGATGTCGCATACAAGGATGAGGACGGTTTCTTCTTCTACGTAGGAAGAATAGACGATGTTATCAAATCATCCGGTTACCGCATAGGACCCTTTGAAATCGAAAGCGTCATCATGGAGCTTCCTTACGTAGTTGAATGCGGCGTTTCCGCAGCTCCCGATGAAATCCGAGGTCAGGTGGTAAAAGCCAGCATCGTTCTTACGAAAGACACCACACCAAGCGACGAACTCAAAAAAGAAATACAAATGTATGTAAAGGAAAACACCGCTCCGTATAAATATCCGCGTATTGTGGAATTTAAGGAAAGCCTTCCGAAAACCACCAGCGGAAAAATCATAAGAGCAAAACTTTAATTTAAAAAAGTAATGCATTTCAGGACGTAAAGCAATTTATCAACATTCATTGCAAATGCCCGTATGCATTACTTTTTTCGAAACTTTACATAAATTTAAGATAAACAGGGTTGCAGATTTAACATGAGGCGATTTACAATATTAATTGTATATTAACAATATATTATCACTAAAGAAATTTTGGAGGATGCTATGAACTTTTTCTCAATTTTAACTCTTATTGGCGGACTGGCGTTATTTCTTTACGGCATGGAGGTAATGGGCGACGGTCTTAAAAAGCTTGCCGGCGGTAAGCTTGAAATGATACTGTCCAGACTTACCTCAAACCGACTAAAGGGATTTTTGCTGGGATTTATAGTGACCGGCATTATACAGTCGTCATCTGCGACCACCGTTATGCTTGTGGGCTTCGTAAACTCAGGTATAATGAAGCTCGGACAGACCATAAGTATAATAATGGGTGCCAACATCGGTACTACCGTTACCGCATGGCTTTTAAGCTTATCCGGAATAAACGGCGAAAGCTTCTTTATTCGACTCTTTAAGCCTACCTCCTTTACACCTATACTTGCGGCAATAGGCGTTTTAATGCTTATGCTTAACAAAAACGACAAGAAGAAAAACATCGGTTCGATTTTGATAGGATTCGCAGTTCTTATGTTCGGAATGGATACCATGAGCAACTCCATGAGCGCACTCAAAGACAGCAAGACCTTTGCCGAAATGCTTATCATGTTTTCAAATCCTGTAATGGGTATATTGACAGGAACTCTGCTTACAGCGATTATACAGTCATCATCGGCATCCGTGGGAATACTTCAGGCACTCACTCTTACCTGCTCAATCCCATATTCGACTGCTATACCGATAATTCTTGGTCAGAATATCGGTACTACCATAACGCCGATACTTTCATCCATAAGCGGAAATACTGAGTCAAAGCGAGTAGCCTTTGCATGTCTGTATATAAAAATGATAGGCGTTATCATAGTATCAGTGATATTCTATGCACTTCACTCGATATTGGATTTTGCCTTTATGAGCCAAGATATTTCCATAATGGCTGTAGCTGTAGTGCATACATCATTTAATATCTTCTCGACCATAATTCTCATGCCCTTCTGCAAGGCTATCGAAAAGCTTACAATCAAAACAATAAAGGGCAAGGAAAACGAAGCCGATATTTTCGATACGCTTGACGAAAGATTCCTATCAATACCTGCCTTTGCGGTAGATAAATGCCGTGAGTTGGTATGCGGCATGGCTGAAATTTCCAGAGATTCTATCTTCGCCTCCACCTCACTTATAACCGACTATGATGAAAGTAAAATACAGGATATATTGGACAGCGAGAGCGAGGTTGACAGATACGAGGATAAGGTAAGCACATACCTGGTAAAAATAGCCGGTCAGAATATGTCCGACAAGGACAGTAAGGAAGTTATGGAACTTCTGCACGTTATAGGCGATGTAGAAAGAATATCCGACCACTCCGTAAACATTCTGGAGGTAGCGAAGGAAATAAACGAAAAAGGAATCGTATTCTCCGAAAGTGCAAGACATGACATCGACGTAATCTCACATGCAGTCTGTCATATTTTAAATCTTGCCACAGATGCTTTGGTGACAGAAAACCTTGAAATTGCAAAAAAGGTTGAACCGCTGGAGCAGGTTATCGACCGCTTAAAGAGAAAAATCAAAAATAATCATATTCACAGACTCAAAGAGGGCGACTGCACCGTTGAACGCGGATTTATACTTTCCGATTTGCTTACAAACTATGAGAGAATAGCCGACCACTGCTCAAACATCGCCGTTTGCCTTATAGAGATAGCTCACGGAAGCTTTGAAACACATGAGTATCTCAGCCATGTTAAAGCTGACGGTGAGAATGATTTTACCGAAAGATACGATAAATACAAGAAAAAATATTCAATATAAATTTTGTTGCCGAAATGTAAAGCTTCATTGCAAGAATTTGACAAAGAAGCTTTACATTTCACTATATGAGGAATTACTATGGAATTTCAATTAAAAAGCTTCGACCTTCCATTGGAAGTACTGCGCATTGCCAATATTCACTATTTTGAATTTACGGGACAGTATCATACAAGCGGAGATTTTCATAATTTTTGCGAGCTACTTTACGTAGACAAAGGTGAAATAACCGTCACAGCGGAAAACTATACCGGTGCTCTTGCGGACAACCAGCTCATCATACATCGCCCAAATGAAATACATTCACTTGCATGCCCCACCAACATTGCTCCGAATGTGATAATAATAGGCTTTGAATGTTTCTCGGAGGCATTGATGCCTTTTTCAAAAGTCCCATTTACACTTACCGCCGATCAGAAAAAAATGCTTGCGGAAATAATGAAGGAGGGCATGAGCGTATATGCTCCGCCATACGATATGCCAAACCTGCTTGACATGAAAAAAAGAGAAAGCTATCCCTTCGGTGCAGACCAAATGATTAAGCTGCGATTAGAGTCCTTTTTGATAAGCCTGGTTCGCAGTTTGCAAAAGCCGGACACATCAAAAACCTCAAGTAGCAAGGATGGCTCAAAATTTCCCGAAGTTGAGCGGTATATTGCAGAGCATTTTCGCGAAAAAATCCTTCTTGATAATATCTGCTTTCTTTTCGGTACAAACAAAACGACACTTTGTCAAAGCTTCAAGCAAGAGCACGGCATGACCATACCGGATTACTGCAATAATTTAAAGGTTCGCGAAGCTAAAATTCTTCTCCGCGAGGGCACGCTCTCGGTTACCGAAATCGCCGAAAAACTGGGCTTTAATTCCATTCACTATTTCTGCCGTCTGTTCAAGCAGAAAACGGGACAGTCACCGAAAAAATATGCTCAGTCCATTCGTTCCAAGCTGGACTTATAACACCGCAAATTCTCAAAGCTTAAATGATTGTAAGATTATGCGGTGAAAAATAAAAATATCATTAAAAAAACCAGGGAGCACACCGACCGCACTCCCTGCTTATCATCAATTATTTTTAATTTTCTCTATTTTTTCCTTTACTATATCCGCACGTTCCTTTTCCAAATATCCCGCCTCTATCATAAAAGTGACTTTGCCGTTAGGCGGGAGAATTTTCACCTGACCGCTGCGCTTCGCATTTTGATATCCAAGATGTTCACCTGTCGCGGGAAGAACCATGCCCATGGAATCCTCATCTCCCGTACGGGAAATCCAGCGGATTCCGACAGGCAGTACATCTGTAGGATGGCTGACGTAGCATGCACCTTCATCCGAATACTGCATAGTGTACGCTCTGCCGCTTTCATCGCCCTTATAATTTATCGCAAAGCAGATTTCCGGGTCAAATATCTGTCCCGATGCTCCGACTGTATGGTGAAGCTCAGGGTTTTCCTGCACTGCTTCCATATATGAAAGCAGCTTCTCTGCCTGTTTTTTCGGAACATTGTCGCCAATTCTTTTAAAAACCTTTATATGTTCCTTGTCGTAATCGGCGGAATACATTAACCGTGCGCCGTCCTTCGGTCGAAAATTGATATGGCACAAATACATATACTCCATCGGTTCCGAACGACGATTTTCAAGCTGTGACGTTACCTTAAGCACGGTATCATCCTCATACAGCCTGCATTCGGGTGAAAAAATATAATTTTTTGTAAAGGACAGATTGTATTCGTAGCTGCCGCCGACCGCTATGTAATTATCACCGCATTCGATGTACGCTTTGCGGTACGGTGCATTCGGCGTTTCACCGTGAAGCGGGTGAGTATCATCGGACTGCGGAACACCAAATGCACAAATACCACAGTGTAGCAAAAATCCACCATAGGTTTTTAAATAATCCTCCGTCGGCTCCGGTTCATCGAATTTTGTTTTCATCACCAAATCCTGTCCGTCAAAATGTACCCGCCATATCTGTTGTCCCTGAAACGGCAGGATTATAAAAAATCCGCGTGAATTTTCCACCTTCAGTGCCTCTACACCGGTAGAATACCGAAAAGCCGTCACCTTCATGGAGCCATTTGAAACAAGCTCATATTCCCTATCTTTGAAAAATTCTTTTTGTAAATTTATTTTCATTTTTTCCTCCGGTTTCTGCATCTATATACCGGATTACTCCGGTCATATCATGCTACTGGATAGCTTTTTCCAAGTATGCAAGTGACTGTCGTACCATCTCGTCACCAAGCTCTTTATTTGCCTTTGCGGCACTTTTGGTAAACCAATGCTCGATATCGCCAAGCCTGTCAAGCTTAACGGCATCCGGATACAGCGACATTAAAATAGAGCTTTCAAATTCACCGGCGTGATCGTAACCTGTGGCATTCTGAACCTCGGTACTCATTGTCGGAATAACCTTAATCCAGCCAAACGGATTATCGTCATTTTCCAGATTTTCATAGTAATCCTTGTAGCTTTCGCTGCCCCACCAGCCTTGTCCTTTTGTTTTCTCAAGATAAGCCATGGTTGCGCGCTTTGCCGCCATCATATATGACAATGTCATCGGCATAAGGGATTCCTGTTCAAACTGATGATGAATAACAACGTATATATTATGCAGTCCCGAGCAAAGCATACTCATAAAAACATAGTGCAGATAGTTTTCAAACGCTTTTTCTTCTATATGAACAGTTCCGCTCTTTTCATCCGCAACCGCATAGCTTGACGGGCTGTAGCTGACAGACGGTGCTATGATGAGCTCCTTTTTCTCCGCCAGCTTTTCGATAAGTCCCCGGGCTACCAGGGTGTCGCAGCCATATGCACAGTGCGGTCCGTGATATTCTACCGTCCCGCCGACAATTACCACCGGCGTATTTTTCTTTTTCGCTTCCTCCAGTTCTTTTGGAAAACACATATCCAAATACATAAAATCATTCCTTTCCCATTTAACATAAAATTGCATCAAACGCTGTTCGGAACATATGCCCGAACAGCGTTTAAAACCATTATTCGCAATAAGCCATCGTGGTATAATACGCAAGGTTTGTCTGACGATTATCAAGCCTTCCGTACTGTACGACTATATTGCAGTTCGATGTCAGCTTCATCGCATACTGCGTTTCATACGGCACCTCAAAGCCGCACATATCCTCTGCATTATTCATACGGAAGCAACGTACCTTACCTTTGCCGACAAACCACTCTATTTCATCATAGCATGCTTTGTCTGTGAAGAAAACCGTTACTTTTATTTTAGCATCCGTATCACTGTCGTTTACAACAATTACAGATTCATGTCCCTTTAATACGCCTTCACCCTCATGCGGAAGCTCACAATCGGGAATCAGCCAATTTTTCTTACCCATTCCGTTATTACACATCGATTTCTATAATTCCTTTCTTCAGGTAATCTGTCATGGAACGGCAGCCGTCCTCGGTTACCACGATACCCTTTTCCCACCTTGTACCGAAGGTCGGACCGGAAATAAACGTATCTACCTGGAAGGTCATATTGGGCTCAAGCGGATAATCACTTATTGTTTCCATCCAAGGTGCCTCAACCTCTATCATACCTGTTCCATGACACGGACCGTATACAAAGTTATCTGCCATACCATTATCTTTATACAGCTGATAAAAATCCTTTGCAATATCACTTGCCATAACTCCCGCTTTAATTCTGTCAACCGTCCAGTTATGAGCCTTCAAACAGAAATCAACAATTTCTCTGCGTTCTCCTTCAAGCTTACCCATAATTACCGGAAGACCGATAGCCGGAGAATAGCCGTCTATTTTTGCCGAAAGATTGAGCTGTACAATGTCACCTTTACCGATTTTTTTGTAGCTGGAGCGGCTGATGGCATGTCGTGTGGAAGCTTCGCTGAATACATACATCGGAAGTCCCTCGTATTCCGCGCCGTGCTCATATATAACCTTCTGAGCCACACCAACCATTTCAAGCTCTGTAACACCCGGCTTTAACGCCTTTATAACTTCGTCTGTGGCAATCTCTATAATACGGAAGCCCTCTTGAATACAAGCAAGCTCATTTTCGCTTTTTATTTTTCTGAGTTCAACCATGATTTCATTGCATTTTACGATATCAGCCTCCGGAAAGCTGTCCTTTAAGCCTTCATAAATCGGAAGTGTACATTCTACATAGCTTCCAAGACCGATTTTTATTTTTTTGCCGCTCACACCAATGCTTTTAAATACATCTGCAAAGGTATCTGCGTGTAATTCCGGATATGCCGGGTCGGCTGACTCTCTGAATTCCTTCAGGACAAAAATCTTGTCAATCTTTCCGAAATCCTTTGCAAATATAGCAGACTCGGGGCCTACCAAAAGTGCGGCATCACCCGTTGCGGATATAGCAACGCCGGCACGTTCAAACAAAGGCCAAAATCCGCTGAAATATCTGGCATTTGCGTAGTCAGACTCCGTACTGGAAACAACCATTACATCGATGCCTTTCTCGCGCAGCAGCTTTGCAGCTTTTGCGATTCTCTCCTTGTACTCGTAATCGGGAATACAAATTCTTTTTTCCATTTTGAAAACCTCCTCTTTCGATAAAGGGTCGAAACCCCGTTAAATCACAGCTTACAGACAATCAACGCTGCAAGACCTCTTAAGCCAAGTATACCATTTTTTATTTTGGTTGTATTTATACAAAATTAATTCTTTTTTGCACAATCTTAAATTAATGTGATTTTGTATTATTTTTTGTTGTTTGATATAAATTTCTTATTAAAGCAAAGATGAGGTTTTCATATTTAAACAGAACCGGCGGCATTTATAAATATGCTGATATTACAACTGACCGATAAGCTCGAAAAAATGAGCTTATCGGCAGGCTTTACATTTTATTTTACCCATTTTACGGGATTATTTCTGAAAAAATCGCGGTACGCCTTGGGCGGCATGGAATAATATTCTTTAAACAACTTGGAAAAATAGGTCGGCTCACTGATTCCGATTTGCTCCGAAATTTCATAAATGTTCATTTCCGTATCCTCCAGCAGCCTTTTGGCTGATTCCATGCGCATCTTTTTAATATAGCTTGCAGGCGTACTGCCTGTGTGCATTTTAAAAAAACGAATAAAATGATTCGGATGCAGTTGAATCAACGAAGCTAACTCCGCGACCGAAATTTTTTCGGAAATGTGATCGTGAATGTATTGCAAAACGCAATCCAGACTTGATTTTTCAACATCGGATGCCTCATTCTCCGCCGGTGCTGCCGCCCTTATATATTCAGCTAAAATTTCCAAAAGGACAGACTTTACCAAAAGTCTGTCTGACACAAGCTTGCTTTGCAGTGCCTTGACATACTTCTTAAACAGTGCTTCTGTACGGCATGCATTTTCCGCATGAAGCATATACGGCAAATTCATCCTTTCAAAAATATCGTAATTTGGAAAAACATCAAAATGAATCCACCACTCTCCGAAATTGCTGTTGATATCATTTTCATACGAATGCGGAACATTTTTGGGAATTAGAAATAAATCACCGACATGCCCCATATACTCTCTGCCGCATATGTTAATCGTGCAGCTTCCGCCGAAAATGCAGTAAAGCTTGCTCTGCGCAAAATTCATCGTCCCGTATGATGACCATGAGTTTCCCTTTTCAATCTCATACCTGCCTCCGTCATAACAAATCACATTCAAATTTGACAGATAAACCTTCTGTAAGCCATTCATCCGCAACACCTCCTTCACGATACACTTGTTTAAAATCACGCTAATATTTTATCATTTTTTGTTGAAAATCTTTATTCACAAAGCATTATATCAGGTGTATAATGCACTTGTCAATGAAAAATACAAGGAGATACGAAAATGAAAATCGAAAAAAAATATGAATTTCAAGAAAAACTGCTTAAACCTCATCCCGCAAATGTTTATGATAATCAAAAGCAGCCTTCCATAAACCAACTTGTTTTAAAAAATGACTTTGTTATTGAACTTTCGGAAAATTGTCAAATTGTGGCAGAAACAGCGGCATATGACTTTGCCGACTATCTCAAAACATCTATGAATTTATCGGGAATAACCGTTAAACGCGGTTTAACATCCAACCAAAACAACACCCTAAAAATTCACTCAATATCAAATGAGAACTCCGAACTTTTAAAAGAAGCCGACCGCTACAAGGGCTACTGCATTACAATAGATAAATGTATTGAAATACATTCCCACGACGAGCGCGGAACCGCGCAGGCTTTATATCACATGGAAGATATGATGACCTCGGAACATGCACCTTTTTTAAGCAAAGGCATCGAAAGGCAATGGCCGATGTTCTCACCGCAAATGGTTCATTCGGGATATGCACTTGACGATTATCCCGAGGAATATCTTTCATACATTGCTCATGAGGGACGAGATGCCATTTTGATATTTACCAA
>CAYRGA010000051.1:0-11874 GCA_964423705.1 uncultured Oscillospiraceae bacterium | reverse complement strand
CAGAATTTTATTGCATAAAATTCTTAAAGCCTATCGGCTTTTACGGTCGTGTGACAATTGACGGCGTCGCAAAAATGCCCTTGCAAGCAAGCATTTTTTACTCCTGATAAAATGAGTTTGCGGCATTTGAATCGATAATATGAAAAATGTGTTTTTGGGGAGAGTAAGTTATGAATAATGAATTTATTATAGGATGCAACTATTGGGCATCAAATGCCGGAACCGAGATGTGGAAACAATGGGACGAGGCTGTTATAGAAAATGATTTAAATAAGATGCAGAAATACGGAATTAAATATTTAAGAGTTTTTCCGAATTGGCGTGATTTTCAGCCAGTTCATCCGTTGCTCAGTTCGGATGGATATTTAATGGATTACAGAGTTCATGAGGTGGATTTGCCGACAAATCCCTATTATTTGGATGAAGTAATGCTTGAGCGATTCGGCGTTTTTTGCGATTTGGCAGAAAAATATGATATGAAGCTTATCGTCGGCATTATCACCGGCTGGATGAGCGGCAGAACCTTTATACCTCCCGCTTTGTACGGGAAAGCTGCTGCCAGCGACCCGACGGCATTGATGTTTGAACAGAAATACGTTAAGGGCATTGTAGAAACGTTTAAAGACAAAAAAGCTATATATGCATGGGATTTGGGAAATGAATGTAACTGTCTGGTCCGTGCAAAAACACATGATGAAGCTTTGAATTGGACGATGATTATTTCAAATGCGGTAAAGGCTTCTGACAGTTCACGTCCTTTGGTGTCCGGAATGGCAGGACTAACTACCGAGGGCGTATGGCGGATATCTGATCAAGCTGAGAATACCGACCTTCTCACAACTCACCCGTATCCGTTTTGGGTTCAGCACTGTTCACAAGCCGAAATCACATCGATTCAAACGCTGTTGCATGCTACCTGTGAAACCAAATATTATTCCGATGTCGGCGGTAAACCATGCCTTGTCGAAGAAGTCGGAACTATGGGACCGATGGTATGCGATGATAAAACTGCCGGTGAATTTATGAAGCTGAATCTGTACTCGAACTGGGTAAACGGAGCGAGCGGTGTCATGTGGTGGTGTGCAAACGAGCAGATTGACTTTGACTTCCCTCCGTATGAATATCAGATGTGCGAGGTTGAGCTCGGTATGTTTGACCGAAACGGAAATGCAAAGCCGGTTTTGGATGAAGTTAAAAACTTTTCGGATTATATGAATAAAATCGATTTTGAGCTTCCGCGCGCGGAGGAAGATGCGGTTTGCTTAGCCACTTCGGGACAAGATCAATGGGGCGTAATGTATTCATCATATGTCCTTGCAAAGCAAGCGGGTGTAAATGTTTGCTTTGCCGATGCGTCGAAGAAAATACCGTCGGCAAATATTTACCTTTTGCCGAGCATATCGAATCACAATATAATGCCGTCACATAATTATAAAGAATTAATGAAAAGAGTAGCTGACGGAGCTACGCTTTATATATCAAACGATAACGGTATTTTGTCTGATTTCAATAACCTTACGGGCTTAACCGTAAATAATTCAAAGACAAAGTCGGATGCCGGAAGCTTTGAATTGAACGGCAGTAAAATCAACTACAGCCGTAACAGAAATTATATAATAACGGCAGACAGAGCCGAAGTTCTGGCAGCAGACGAAAAGGACATGCCTATTTTCACGAAATACAAATACGGAAAGGGTACAGTTTATTATTTAAATTTCCCGATTGAAAAAAATGCTGTGGATGTATGTGATGCGTTTGAATTAAACCAGCACATGGTGTATGATGAAATATTTAAGGCTGCGAAAAGTGAATATGCAGTTACCTGCGATAATAAGTATATCGGAATGACCAGACATGTAAGCGGAGATTCGCAATACATAGTGCTTATAAATTATTCGGCACAGATTCAGAACACAAATATCAAAGTAAAAGACGGCTATGCATGTGAAGTCATCAGGGGCATTATTGATAAGATAGAACCGTTTGAAATGACGATATTGAAGATTGTAAAATAAAATATGATATTAAAATCAAATGCGGTCGAACAGTGTGTTCGGCCGTGTTTTTTGCGGATTGGAGATGCGAGCGGACGGTGTCGTCCGCCCCCCTGCGGCTTGTATGTATGAAAAAATATGTTGACATTTCGAAACGGTGCACATGTCGTTGCTGTTTTTACAATATCGCTGCGCCCGTCTTTGAGGATTGTGATTTGTATGGAGGTGTAGGGGCAGACGACCCAGTCTGCCCGTATAAAAATGACATTATATTAAAAAACCACGGCATAAGTGAAAGGCATTTTAAATATACATATATCAGAGTGGAGGAAAATGCCATGAAGTTATATGTAATTACAGCGAAGAAGCTGCTGGGAAATGTATTAATTGCCGCGGCACTTATGGCGGTGATAGGCTTTAATTACAGTCAGACAAAGACGGTTTTCAATGATGAGGCATCGCGCAAGCTTCCCATATATAATGTGCAGTGCGAAGATAAGGTGTGTGCTGTCAGCTTTGATGCAGCATGGGGAAATGAGGATACTCATGACCTGGTGGAAATTTTAAAAAAATACGACGTTAAAGCTACGTTTTTTGTAGTCGGTGATTGGGTGGAAAAATATCCCGAATCCGTAAAGGAACTGAGTGATGCCGGACACGATATTATGAATCATTCGGATACACATCCGCACATGACACAGATATCAAAGGATAAAATGCTCTCAGAGGTAAACGCATGCGATGAAAAAATTGAAAAAATAACCGGTAAAAAACCGAACCTGTTTCGCCCGCCGTACGGAGATTATAACGATACCGTAGTGGAAACGCTTAAACAGGCAGGACATTTCACCATACAGTGGGATGTGGATTCGCTTGACTGGAAGGATTTGTCCGCTCGGGAGATATACGACCGCGTAATCGGAAGGGTGAAGAACGGTTCAATAGTACTTTTTCACAATGCGGCAAAGCACACCCCGGAGGCACTGCCGATGATATTGGAAAAGCTTCAGGCAGATGGTTATAAAATAATCAAAATCAACGAAATGATATACAAAAATGACTATTACATGGATGTGTCGGGTATGCAGATACCCATAAAAAAAGAAACAACGGCGGTAGAGTAGGGCGGATATAAGCTACTTTAAAGCAGTATACAAAAAGTTGTAAAGGTGTACCTGATTAATCGGGTACATCTTTTTTGATTTTAGCCGAAATGTTTTGTTAATGCTTTAGAGCTTGCATCACATTTGTTTTACACTGTAAGTCTGCTTTTTTAAATTTTGCTTGCAGATGATGGTGAAGCAGTAATTGAACTATATTGCGATTGACTTAAAACATAATATCTGATATAATTGACACATGGCAGAAATTTATTATATAAAATTCTTAAAGCTTATAATTTTAAATAAAATCAAAAAACATTTCGATAATGAAGCAGAATTTTAATAAATATAAAAATTATTATCGCAAAAAAGACGGAGGGGATATTATGAGCGTTAAAAAAGAATTATTCGGAGTAACGAAAGACGGACAGGAGGTATATGTATACAAGGCAGACAACGGAAAGGGACTTTCTGCCGAATTTATAAGCCTCGGCTGCATTATAAAGAACTTATATGTAAACGGAACTGATGTTGTGCTGGGACGTGACAGCATCAGCGAATACGAGGATAACAATGGATATTTCGGCGCGGCTGTAGGAAGAGTGGCGAACAGAATCGGAAAGGCTCGGTTTACGCTGAACGGTGAGGTTTACAAGCTTGCGGCAAACAGTAAGGGCAATACTCTTCACGGCGGCAACATAAGCTTTGCACACAGAGTATGGAATGGTGCCTGCTATGACGAAAACGGTTCAAGTGTGGAATTTACATATTTAAGTCACGATGGCGAAGAAGGCTTCCCGGGAAATCTCGATTGTAAGGTAACCTATACCCTTACAGATGATAATTCCCTTGAAATTCGCTATGAGGCTGTTTCGGACAAGGATACTGTAGTCAACTTCACAAACCACAGCTATTTTAATCTTAACGGTCACAATTCCGGCAGCGTGCTCGGACATTCACTTAAGATAAATTCAGCTTTTTATACGCCGGCAGACAGTACATGTGCGCCGACAGGTGAGATACTTTCGGTAGAAAATACGCCGTTTGATTTCAGGGAGCCTAAGAAAATAGGCAGGGATATAGATGCTGATTTCACTCAGATTAGACTTTTCGACGGATATGACCACAATTATGTGCTTGACGGCTGTGGCATGCGTGAGGCGGCAGTTCTTATCGGTGACGAAAGCGGCATAAAAATGACGACATACACGGAAAAGCCGGGAATGCAAGTGTACACAGGAAACGTCATAGAGGAGGGCAGAGTGTGCAAGGATAACGCCGTATATGCACCTCATGATGCGATTTGCCTTGAAACGCAGTTCTTCCCGAACAGTACGAGCTTCAGCTTCTTTCCTTCGCCGATACTCAGATGCGGTGACAAGTATGACTATACCACCGTATATAAATTTGATGTGAATTGATTTATCACTTATGTGTAAAATATTGTAAGGGTTCGGAGAGGATTAGAATGTACGATTTTATAAGAGTTACATGTGCGGTGCCAAACGTCAGTGTGGCAGATACTGCGGCAAATACAAGGGAAATAATATCACTTATGCATAAGTCGGAGGAGCGCAGAACGGATATCACTGTTTTTCCGGAGCTGTGTATTACCGGCTATACGTGTGCGGATTTGTTTTTTCAAACCGCACTTACGGACGGAGGACTTTCATCGCTTGATTTGATAGTCAAAGAAAGCAAAAAACTCAGCGGAATTTTCGCGGTGGGTCTGCCTTTGGAAATAGATGGATTGATATACAACTGCGCCGTTGTGGTATATCGCGGCAGTATAATGGGAATTATCCCGAAAACCTTCATACCTTCGTATAACGAGTTTTACGAAAAAAGGTGGTTTGCATCCTCGGAGGATTTGAAAAGGAATGCAATTTCATCACTTGAAATCAGCCCGCAGGGCTCCGAGCCTTATGAAATTCCCGTCGGTAGGAATTTAGTTTTCGATATCGGAGGCAGAGTTAAATTCGGTGCGGAAATATGCGAAGATTTATGGGCACCTATACCGCCGAGCACATTTTTGGCATTGGGCGGCGCACAGCTTGTGATTAACCTGTCTGCCAGCAATGAAACCATTGCCAAGAGAAAGTACAGGAGGGATTTGGTGTGTCAGCAGTCGGCGCGTACGCTGTGCTGTTATGCCTATACTTCGGCGGGCTGTACTGAATCTACGGGTGATCTGGTCTTTTCGGGACATTCTGTGTTTGCGGAAAACGGCTCGGTTATCGCCGAAAATTCGTTCGGAGTTGACACGGATTACCTTCTTACGGCTGATTTTGATATAGGTAAAATAAAGGCTGACAGAAAGAAAATGACTACCTTCCGCGACAGTGTAGCTCTTTATTCGGACATTCAAAATGTGGAAAGAGTTCATGTTCCGTATGATAAATTTGAGGCAGATGCTTCATATGCCGCACTTTCAAAGCACCCCTTTGTACCGACTGTCAAAAAGGACAGAGCGGACAGGTGTATGCAGATATTTGAGATGCAGGTAGCCGGGCTTAAGAAGCGGCTTGCAGTTACCGGATTAAAGCCTGTGATCGGTGTTTCCGGCGGACTTGATTCGACATTGGCACTTTTGGTGAGCGTAAAGGCGGCTGCGGAGCTTAACATGAATCCGAGTGATGTTATGGGTATAACCCTTCCGTGCTTCGGAACCTCTGAGAGAACTCACTCAAATTCAGTGAAGCTTATGGAACTTTTGGGTATTTCGAGTGATGAGATAAACATAAAAGATGCATGTATGCAGCATTTCGCAGATATAGGACAGGAGCCGTCCAAGCATGATGTCACGTACGAAAATGTGCAGGCGCGGGAACGTACACAGGTGCTTATGGATTATGCCGGAAAAAACGGCGGTCTGGTAGTGGGAACCGGCGATTTAAGCGAGCTTGCACTGGGATGGTGTACCTATAATGCCGACCACATGAGCATGTACGGAGTAAATGCCAGTATCCCCAAAACTTTGGTTAAATGGATGATAGAAAGCATATGTGACGGTAATGTTTTTGAAAATTGTGCGGAGGTGCTGCGCGATATCATAGAAACTCCGATAAGTCCCGAGCTTATACCGCCGGATGAAAACGGAAAAATAAGCCAGGAAACGGAAAATATAGTCGGACCTTATGAGCTGCATGATTTTTATTTGTATCATATTTTAAGATACGGCTTTGAACCGAAAAAGATATACTATTTGGCATGTAAAGCGTTTGAAGGAGATTATCCCGACGAAGTGATATTAAAATGGATTAAGAATTTCTACAGAAGATTTTTCACGCAGCAGTTTAAAAGAAGCTGTCTGCCGGATGGTGTAAAGGTCGGCAGTGCATGTCTGTCGCCGCGCGGTGACTGGCGTATGCCCAGTGATGCCTCAAGTGCGCTTTGGCTGAAAAATATAGAAAAAATGTAAGTTCAAGGGATATATTTTGGTGTTTTTGATTATGGTGAGGGGAGAGGTGCATATGTACAGATATGAAATGCACTGTCATACGAGTGAAGTCAGCAGATGCAGCGTAACAGATGCCGCAAGCCTGGTGAGAGCTTATCACAGTCTTGGATACGACGGTATTGTTATTACAGACCATTTTTTTAACGGAAACACGACCGTAATCCGCAGACTTGATTGGAAAAGTAGGGTGGATGCTTTTAAAAAAGGATATGAAAATGCACGAAACGAGGGCGAGAAGCTTGATATGTCGGTGTTCTTTGCATGGGAGTATTCGCATTACGGAACGGATTTTTTGACCTATGGTCTTGACGCGCATTGGCTGTATAATAATCCCGACTGCGATAAGTGGAGCTTGGAGAATTATTTCGACCGTGTTCACGAGGACGGCGGTATCGTTGTACAGGCGCATCCTTACAGACAGGCCGATTATATCGAGCTTATACGTCTTATTCCGTGGAAAATCGACGGAGTGGAAGTGCTGAATGCCACCGTGCCGGATAGAGAAAATCGACTTGCCGGAATTTACGCGGAAAGCTATGATTTGTTTAAAACAGTCGGCAGCGATAATCATCATGGAATCAGGAAATACCTGACAGCGGTTGAACTTGAAGAAAACCCGAAGGATATAAAAGAGCTTGTATCGAAGATAGCCGACGGAAAATGTGCTCTTAAGCACTACAGAACCGCAGAAAGCTTGGGCGGAGGATATACTTTGGAGGCTATCGCTCATGAGTGGATTTAATAAAAGTATCGAGGATTAACAGGCGGAGGATAAAGTGAAAATAATATCATTTGCAAAGAAAAATACAGTAATGCTTGTGGCTTTTTTCGCGGCACTTATAACAGCGTTTATTGTTCCGCCCGACAAGGAGTATCTTGGATATTTTGACTTCAAAACCTTGTCGTGCCTTTTCTGTGTGCTTGCGGTGGTTTGTGCGCTGAAAGACATTAACTTTTTTTATATGCTTTCCAGAAAAATCATAAAATATTTTAAGACAACCAAGCTGAGTATACTTGCACTTGTGTACATAACCTTTATCGGTTCTATGCTCATTGCAAACGATATGGCGCTGCTTACTTTTCTGCCGTTGGGGTATTTGGTGCTCACAACGGCAAAAAAGGAAAAGTATATGGCGTTTACGTTTATAATGCAGAACATAGCGGCGAACTTCGGCGGTATGCTGACTCCATTCGGTAATCCGCAGAATCTGTACCTGTATACAAAATTTGAGATACCCAACAGTGAATTTGTGTCTGTAATGGCACCGCCGTTTGTGTTGGCAGTGGTGCTTATCACGGTTTGCTGCCTTTTCGTAAAGTCGGAGCCACTTGAAATACCGGATTCCGAAATCAGTATCGACGTTGGAAGAACATCTGTTTATCTGGTGCTTTTTGCACTTTCAATCGCTATAGTGTTCCGCGGGATTCCGTACGGAGTAGGGCTTGCGGTAATACCGGCGGTGCTTTTGATTTTTGACAGAAAGGCACTTCATGATGTCGACTATCCGCTTCTTTTGACCTTCGTGTTTTTCTTCGTCTTTTCGGGCAATATGTCAAGAATCGGCGCTGTTCGGGATTTTTTTAAAATGCTTTTGGATAAGAGTACGCTTGTGTTCAGCGTGCTGTCGTGCCAGGTTATAAGCAATGTACCTTCGGCGATATTGCTGTCGCAGTTTACAGACAATTACAGAGAGCTTTTGTGGGGAGTGAATATCGGCGGTGCCGGTACACTTATAGCATCTCTTGCCAGCCTTATCACCTTCCGTGAATATCTGTGGCATAATCCAGGACAGTCGGCACACTATATATGCCTGTTTTCTGTATTCAATTTTTCTTTTGTAATAATATTGACAGCTTTTATGCTTTTGATAAAGTGATGTGAAAGAGTGCGAAGAATATGCTTAATATAAAATAATTACAGAATATGGTGAATGAGTTGTCCGCCATATTCTGTAATTATTTCAACAAGCTGCTGCTTTGTGCTGTCAGAAGAATTTTGAGTCCGTACCGGACACAATCGTTTTAGAAAAACGGATTTATTCAGCTATTTTTGTCATTAAAATATCCACAGCCAGCCATTTGTCGATTTTACCGGATTTAATTCCGAAGTCCATTTCCATGCATGTTTCCATTATATTATCTATTTTACTTTGCGGAATGGATTTTAAAAGTGACATATCGGCTTTGACGTATTTTTCATACATGCCGCATAGACGACATGTTTCCTTAATCGGTCTGTCCCTTAGGGCATACAGCTTTTTATATCCTGAGAATTTTTTGAATATAATGCTTATAATCTTAATCGGTTCTTCATTTAAGGTTTTAAGGTCGTTTAGTTTTTCAAAAGCCGATTTCCGTTGCTTTCGTATCACATCGTTTATCATATCGAAGATACGGTTTTCGATGCCCTTCACCGTCACAAGCTCAATATCTTCGCGTGTGACAACGGATTTTTCATGCTTATATGCGATTAACTTGTCAAGCTCGTTTTTTATATTATTCATTGACGGACCGCATATTTCCACCAGATACGCGGCATCGGAAGCATTGATGCTCAGCTTGTCCGCACCCAGGATTTTTGCAGTCCACTGCATCAGTGAACGCTCATCCATATACGGAAATTCATGGGTGTATCCCGCCTTTGCCAGCTGTTTATAGAGGGCATTTCGTTTATCTGCTTCAGCTTCCGAAAAGATAACGGTGATGTAGTCTGGCAACTCGTCAAATACGCCGCTCCAGTATTTTTTTTGTGCCTCGGAGGCTTTCTTGAATAAGCCGCTGCTGCGTATATAAAGAATTTTCTTGTCGCTCATGAACGGATAAGAGCTTATAAATTCATCTACCGTTTTTTCGTCGGGAAGCTCTGATGATATTTTCAGCAGATTAAAATCTCGGGTTTCACTGT
The DNA here is from genome assembly GCA_964423705.1 of uncultured Oscillospiraceae bacterium. Classification (GTDB taxonomy): domain Bacteria; phylum Bacillota; class Clostridia; order UMGS1810; family UMGS1810; genus CAKSIN01. The sequence goes on along the minus strand of CAYRGA010000051.1, from coordinate 2,412 downwards.
CTGTACATTTATCGATTATCAGCTTTGCATAGTATTCCGTGAGATATGCCTCCGGACCGTGCAGTAAATAAATCTTTGAAAACACCTCATTTTTAATATCGTTTTTAATTCTCTGCATTTTAATTATTCCTCTCGTTTGGTTGAATTGATTGAGTTTTCGGTTATGGTAAAGGTTACCAGTCTATCCTTATCCGTGCGATATATGACAGAACCGTTGTATGCATTTAGCGTATGGGCATGCGGATGCTTGTACATGTTGTTTGTGCCGCAGGATATAACTGCGTATTTGGGTTTGCATTTTTTGGCAAAAAGCGGTGATAACTCTGATTTTCCGCCGTGATGTGGTACTTTCAGAATATCGGTTTTAATGTCGGATTTCATCAATCTGTACTGAGTTTCCTTTTCTATATCACCCGTGAATAATACACGTGAATTATAGCAGTTAAGCATTGCGACGATAGATTTGTTATTCGCGTCGGATGTCAGTTTTTTGTCAGGATTCAGGATATTAAATTCCGAGTGTTTGTCAGCTTTAATTTTATCGCCTTTACTGATAAATTCAATCGGTATATTAGCGGCTACCGCCTTGGTGACTATCATGTCCTCAAGCTTTTTTTCGTCATCGGCACTGTGGCAGTCCGGAAGATACAGCCTACGGATTTTGCCGCTTTCTATCAGAGGTATTATTCCATTTGCATGGTCGTCATGATAATGGGTGAGGATGGCAGCATTTATTTCGGCAATATTTGCACGGTTTAAGTACGGAATCACGTTGTTTTGAGCAATCTGCCTTTGGGTTTCCGAGCCGCAGTCTATCATAATGACTTGGTTTTTCGGTGTTTTTATAACCGCACAGTCACCCTGTCCCACATTTATAAATGAAATCTTGCATGAGCCTGCTTGCAGACCGCCGAACGCAAGGCACATGTTCAGCGTAATAATTCCGGACAGAGTAATGGTACACAGCACTCGGTGTCTTTGTTTTATTATAAACAAAATCGCCGGGAAAATCAATGCATTTATTGATAATGTGTACATCATCTGCGGATAAACGCTTACATATGCTCCGGGAATGTCCGCAAATATGCTTGACAGCTTAATCAGCAGGTTAAGCGGAGCTACTGCTGCTCCTGCAGTGGCGGTGCGTATAAACTCGGGCATAATCATGCATGCAACTGAGAAAATATATGAAAAGCACAGTGCAAATGGTGCCAATGCTACGATGGTGATATTGCTGACAAATGATATAAGTGATATTCCGCCGAATTCGTATACACTTACAGGCAGTGTAAAAATCCACGCACCGACGGTCAGGATAAGGCTTTCTATTGTAGAGTGAAATTTAAGCTCGTTTAAGTTGTATTTCTGTATAATGAATACACCGGTAATTATTCCGGCAGTAGCGAGAAACGACAGTCTGCACGACACATCAAAAAAGCTGTATGGTCTGAAAATAAATATAATTACAGCCGCTGCGGCGAGAGAAAAGCCGGGTGTGTACTCCTTGTTTGCTACTGCGGCCAAATTCAAAAGTATCGTCATCAAAGCGGCACGTTCGACCGATACTCCGAAGCCTGTAAATGAGAACAGAAAAACGGTGCATATGAGATTTACCGCAAATGCGATGTATTGCTTTATATATAAATTGTTTTTTATGCGTTTGTATAAATACGACATAAATAATATGAAAATACTCAGATGAAGTCCGGAAACAGCGACAATGTGATATACGCCTGCTTCCTTAAAATCATTTTTTATTGCATCCGGAAGAAATTTTTTGTTTCCGGTTACAAGCGCAGTTGCGAGGCTTGCTTCATTGTAGGGCATATATTTGAAAAAATTATCGATTATGCTGTTTCTGACTTGGTAGAATTTATAGTATTTTTCGTGTTTGATGGATTTGACTTTCACTATGTCCGATTTCATCGCAGCACAAACACCCTGCGATTTCAGATATTCCTTGTAGCTGAAATTACCGGGATTCATTTCATCATACAGGACGGTCGGTTCAACAGCAAGCTTCACGGTATCTCCGCAGTAAAAATCCAATTTTTCGGAATTTGAAACGCTTATCCGCACGGCTTCGCTAATCTCGGCACCGTCTTTTATTTTAGCATTAAAGGTCGTATGTGAAACGACTTTTTCGGGCACGGACGAAATCTGGCAGGTTATCACGCACGGTGTGAGTTTTTCCGCTATTGAAAAATCCTTTTCATAACTGACATTCCACATAAATATGCGAAGTGATACGGCAAGTATGATAAGTGCATATGTATATATTTTTGAGTAGGATTTGAGATGGGTAAGCATATGTTTGTCCTTAATTTACAATTATTATATTAATATAATATCATCTTTTTATTAATTTGACAACTTGATTTTTATTAATAAATGTTATATAATATTATATTG
>CAYRGA010000050.1:0-12797 GCA_964423705.1 uncultured Oscillospiraceae bacterium | reverse complement strand
AACAGCACTTTTTGCTAAATATAACGGTGAAAATGTTATATACCTACCGTACGGTGCGGGCATGTACCGACTTTCGGATTTGAACGGCAGGATAGACGAGGTAAAAGCAGAGGAAGTGAGTGAAGGATTTGACCTTTTGTGCATATTCAGCATGCGTTCTGTCCCAAGCAAAAATGCTCCGCAGCTTCTGATGGCTGTTGCCGACTTCGGACAGTACGCAATAAATGATTTTTACAGCGGCGGTCATCGCGTTACAGGCTGGCAGCAAAACAGCTTCGGCATGGCATATTGTAATTGTGATCCGTCAATAGTCATTAACGGCGGTTCTCAGACACAGAAAGGCGGAAAAGGCTATATAGAGCTTTCTACCGATTACGGAAACACATATACAAAGCTTGAAGGGTGGAATTCCGCTAATGCTCCCGTAAGTTTGGCGATATCTTCTTCAAAGCAGAAAAACGGGTATCCAGTGTTTATGGCATATGCCGCTACGGGGCAAAAAGGAATACATCGCTCAACGGATATGGGAAAAACCTGGGAGTATGTTTTGCCGCTTACGGCGGGAGAAGGTACGGCAAACGGACGTGCTTTGGCTGCGGACAGCGTAGACGGAAAAACTTTTTACATGCTTTTGGCAAACGGTACCTTCTACACTACCACAGATGGCGGAGAAAGCTGGAGGATAGCCCACACCTTCAGCGGTCTTACCACATGGCCTCAGACTACAAAGGCTGTACCGAATGTTGAAAAAGCTGTGTGGGTCAACGGACGAAAGGACGGTATTTATACAACCGCTGACGGCGGCTATACTTGGAATAAGCTTCCGGATGTAAGCTTTTGTTATGCCTTCGGCTTTGGTAAAAGTAAGGCAGGAGAAAAGACCCCCACGGCATATATGTACGGAATATACAGTGGACGAGAGAGTGTGTATATGTCCGACAATCTCGGAAAAACCTGGAAAGATATAGGAAATCCCGGAACAAATCCCGGATGGTGCAGTGACATTGAGGGCGATGCAAATGTATACGGCAGAGTATATATCGGCTGCAAGAGTCTTTTGTGCGGACAGATTGCGGGTACACCGAATGATGACGGTATACCTGTAATCAGCCTTGATAATCAAAAAACACAGTATTCTACGGATAGGGTTTCAGCCGACAGAAGGTACAAGGTCAGCGGTCGGATAAGCAAAAAGGCAGTGGTGACTGTAAACGGTGTTTCCGCGGATGTAGCCGGCGATAACAGCTTTGCAGGTTATGCGGAGCTGGAAAACGGTGATAATGTAATCACGATAGATGCAGTTGACGAAACAGGGCAGAGGGCAAAAACAATGATACTGAATGTCACATATGATCCGACATATATCGGTGTCGGTATTGTCGGTGAGGCATGCGTAAAAACAAAAGCCGATTCATATACGGTTAAGGGTGTCGTGTCCGAGCCATGCAAGGTAATGTGCAATGACACTGTAATTGATGTGGGCGAAAGTAAAAGCTTTACTTTAAACCTGCCGCTTGATATGGGGGAAAACGTTTTTACCGTTACAGCGTATGACTGCGATGGTAACGTATCCGCCCCGACAGTATTTACCGTGGAAAGGGATGAAGTTCCTCCGGTTTTAACTTTTGCTCAGGATATAAAGACTTCAACGACAGATGATATGTTTGTTATAGAAGGTACGCTAAACGAAAGCGGTGAAGTAAGGATAAACGGTAAGGATGTCAGAATGAACGGCAGCCGCTTTAAAAAGCTTCTCCCGCTGACTCAAGGCAACAACAGCGTGTATATCCAAGCTCGTGACAGTATGCTGAATGTTATGAAACCGATAGAGCTTACAATAAACAAGGAACCCAAGACACCGATGGGAGAGATACCCGTATCATATGCGGATGATGATTTTATGAGTAATTTTAAGCTTGATGGGAAAATCGATGAGTGGCAGCCATGCTATGAATTACAGAAAATCGTAGATGACCCCAACTGTACCGCGAAATTTGATTTGCGCTGGGATGAGAAACAGCTGTATATAGCGGTGCGCGTAGAGGATGACATACTTTCATCAAGTGCGGCTCAGGCATATAACAATGATGCCGTAGAGATATATCTTGATGGTGATAACAGCAAATCCGAGGAAAAGGACAGCTTTGATAAGCAGTGTATCTACCAGTGGGACGGAGCTTCGGGAACTACGGAATACAGAAGTGTTAAAACCGATTACGGGTACAGCATGGAGATTGTAATTCCCTGGAATATCATAAATACCGTGGCTGTACAGAACAGTCTTATCGGATTTGACATAGATGTCTGTGATAACGATACGGACGACGGAAAAAGAAACGGCGTACTGATATTCAGCGGCGATGCAAATAACTATAAAAACACTTCACTTTACGCCACATTAAAGCTTATTCGATGATAGAAAAGTCTTGATTTTCATGGAATAAAACAAAAATTTGAAGGGGAGATGTGCATGAAAAAACTTAAGCTCAGAAATTTTGGAATGTTATTGATGCTCAGCGCAGTGGTAAATCTTTTGCCGACGTTCTGTATCGCAGCTTTCGCGGAAGGCGAAGCTACGGAGCTCACATTTATAGATCCCGTAGCTTCACTTGAAAATATTTACGAGTGCGACGGTGTGGAATTCAACGACAGCGTTATAAAAATAAAAAATACCAGTCCGCAGGAATATTTCAAGGTATTCCTGGCTCCGTACAATGCTTCGGCAGCGGCACCGTATATTACCTATAAGGTAAGCGGTAACATAAAGAATTTTAAAATCGGTGCGGGAAGCAACGACAGCGCAGCGTATAACAAATTTAAGGTGCGGGACTTTACGGTTTATGTTTCCGCTGACAACATCAACTACAAAAAGGTTGATTTAAACATGGGTGATACTACCAATCCCACGGGGTTCAGTAATACCATGCAGTATAATATAATCACGGCAAACGAAGATATCACAGTGGGAGCCAACTATTTAAAGATAGTTTATCCCACAAGGGTTGAAACCGAAAAGCTGGAAAGCTGGCTTTACAGATACATAGACAGTGTGGAGATAACATATGACTACGGTCCGTCGGGCGCTTATGTGTCGGGAACCGGAGTAAAGGACAGCGGAAAGAGCTTTTTTGCGGATGTGTACTTTATGAACGGTGCTCCCTCGGAGAGTACGCTCGCTGAGTATTTCACCGTTGAAGGCAGTGATGTATCATGCGTTAAGACAGAGCAGCTTGAAGGCGGAAGCTGGCGGTTGTGGTTTGACAAAGTGTTTGAATTTGACAGGGAATATAGGCTGATAATTTCGGATGAATTTACCGACAATTACGGTTTTAGCTTGATTGAAAGCGCTAAAAAACTGTCATTTAGTTTTGAAGAACCCGAGGAGCTGGTTTTCAGTACAGACAGTCCGTTTTCGGCATCAAAATTTTCGAGCGGAGATTCTGTGAAGTGCAACCTTGGCATTACATATAATTATTCAACAGTTTCAGCCGAGCGGAATATAACAGTTGTAATGACACTTTATGACGGCGGAAAGCTACGGGGTATCACATCCGAGAAAAAATCTGTCGCCTTGGGCGATGAAGCTCAATACAGCCTGTCTATAGATGTGCCGAGCGACATCGGCAGTGATGCGTATATAAGGGCGTATATTATTTCCGACTGGCAGGACCTTGAGCTTTTAAAGGCTGATAGCTTTGAACTCAAGAAAAATTAAGTACGTAAATTATTTTATATAAATTACGATTACAAAAAGAAAGGGTTGATTTTTTATGTTTAAGAAAAGAATTGTAAGTTGTATTGTCGCAGTAGTAATGCTTGCTTCGTGTATGGTAAGCTTCGACGTTACGGCATTGGCTGATATTACGGAAAAGACCTTCAGCGATGCTTTTAACGAGGGAAGCGATTTCACGGACAATGATTTGTACCAAAGCAGCAGTAAGGTGAGTCTTTTTAAAAAGACATCGGGATTAAAAAGCGGAATCGACGGAGCGACTGTATCTGCTCTGGCAGTTTCCGAGGTTGGCTCGGTCGGAGAAATAATATATTATGCTCCGAAGGGTATTAAAAGTTTCAGCTTTGATTCGCGAGCTTCGCTTGGAAGTGTAAAGACTGTATGGGGTGAGGGTGTTCATTGTAATAAATCATACGGTAACATAACCTCGGAGCATCTGTCTAAATCAGCAGTAGCATATGTTTCGACAGACGGTACAAACTGGCTCAATCCGTACAGCGATAACAATAATTATGAAGTAGAGCTTACATGGGGAACATCTACATATGATAATTGGAGTCATTTCCTTTACACAAGCACAAAAATCCCTGATAATGTAAAGTATTTGAAAATTGCATTTCCGGCTATGAATTTCGTTGGCAGCAGTCAGATTGATAATCTTTCGGTAAAGTATAACTACGAGCCTACCGTAGAGGCGGAATCACGTACCTTTACGGATGACTTTAACAAAGGAGTAACGGCAGAAACCGTAAATAAGTCGACCGGTGTATACTACAAAACTGATGAAATATACTATGCGAGCAGTAATGTCACGGGATTTTTGAAAACCGACAGCATAAACGAAACGGCAAAAAATTACAGTACACCTCATAAATATGCGGCTTTGACATCAAATGTCACTAAAGATTCCGCAGGCAGCGCATATATCACATACTATGCTCCGGGCGGAATTACCGGCTTTAATTTTGTTTCGAGATTCAACAGTTCAAATACTCCCACTGCAAATGAATGGGACAGCTCACTGTTGGTACATACGGATGGAAATGTATCTCCGGGCAAACAGCCTTTGCTGTACGTTTCGGCAGATGGTACAAACTGGGTAAATCCTTATAATAATACTTTAAACTATAAGATATCCTATTATTGGCCCGATGAGAATGAAAAAGATTCCGTATACAGTGGATGGAATCACCTGAGATGCAAGAGTGTGAGTATTCCAGAGAATATGAAATATCTGAAAATCGTGTTCCCGTACGCTCAATGGGTAGGTGCAACACAAATTGATGATTTGTCTATAAGCTATAAATATTATCCGAATGAAGAACAGAAGTTTAAAGTTACAGATTCATCCTCGTCAAATGAAGGCTCCGAATACACATACAGTGCTAATGTTACATCGGATAAGACTCAAAATGTGGTTATGATAATCGCATATTACAAGGGTGATGCTCTTGTAGGTGCGGCTGTTTCGGATTCCAAGGCTTTCACAGCCGGAGGTTCGGATGCTTTTTCGGCGACTGCATCGGTTTCCGATATACCTGACAGTGCGATGGCATTTTTCTGGAATGACATGAGTAATCTTATTCCTGTTACGGAAGCTGTACCTGTATCACTTGACTAAAATAATAAATTCGGCGGCGTGCTGCTTTTAAGCGTAAGGGGCACGCCGTCACGACTTTTTGGTCTTAATGTGTATGTTATCTTATTAGTAAATACAAGACTTTGAACGCTGCCGCAGAGGCATTAAATAAATTGTGGTAATATTATGAATTACTTCGGAGGTTTGGTATATGAAATTATGTAAGTATATAGGTTTTATGGCAGCTTTTGGCATGGCATCCATTATACCGTTTTCGGTATCGGCGTCGGGCATAGGTGCATACATTTCTTCTCCTGCCGAAGCCTCAGATTGTTTGAAAGTGGTATTTGACGAAAAAATGCTTGAAAGCAGTATTTCATCCTCTGACTTTGTGATATGTGACGGTCCGAATGTAATCGATGCACATTTAAATGATGACGGAAGAACCTGTATACTTTCGCTGGAACATGAACTTTTATCCGGTGGTGAATACAATCTTGCCATAGGTGATGTGCTCTCAGAATCGGGAAATGAGGTAGATGATGCTCATAAATATTTGTTTTTTAAGACACTTTCCGTTACCGGGAAATCATTTGCGGTTTTGGAGGATAATTCTTCGTTTGAAAAACTTATTCGTGCAGATGATTTGTGTACATACAGCTTAAACGGAAATTCATTCTTTGCTCCCGAATTTGACGGAAGCGGCAGTGCCGTGTATTACAGTGAGGACGGGATAAACGGCTTTTCTTTCTATACCTGTATACATGGAAAAAGAGATACTTCGACTTTTTTTAAATTTTATGTTTCGGAAAACGGCACGGAATACAAGCTTTTGACAGAGGGCGATGACTATACATCGGAAAAATCGATCGATTATCCCGACCCATCATGGACATGGTCAACATGCAGAATTAATACCGCTCCTGAGGGTACATTACCGTCAGGGGTGAAATATCTGAGAATTGAATTTCCGAAAATCTATTCGGACAGCGGACATTCAAAATCTGCCGCTATGCTCGGAAGTGGTACGCTGTGGTGCGTAGATGCTGCGGATGTGTTTTTATATAACAGTGCCGGAGTTCACGCCGATGACAAGTTGGAAATACATTTTGGCAAAGAGGTATCGGAGCTTTCGGCGGAAATGTTTACTTTAAATAACGGTCTGAGTGTGGATAGCGCAGTTTTATCCGCAGACGGAAAATCTGCCGTGCTTAAATTGAGTGCTTCACCGGAATTTAATATGGATTATAGTCTTTGTATAGACAGTCGCTTCAAGTTTGCCGACGGAAAACAATCCGAAACGGATAAAATTTATTTTCATACCGCTCCCGACACCATTCCTGTCGACTATGAATGGAGCAATGTAAAAATCGGAGGAGGCGGAATGACGGTCGGATTTGCAATGCATCCTCAAGACAGTAATATTGTATATGCGCGCACTGACGTGGGCGGTGCTTATCGCTGGGATTCAGAAAAAAGAGAATGGAATCCGTTAAATGACAGCTTCAGTATTGAAAATCGTACCGATTATGCTGTGGCGGGCATTGCGCTTGACCCGTCGGATAAAAATATCGTATATATTGCCTGCGGAGGAAACTGGCAGAAAAACGGATGTTTGCTAAAATCGACTGACAGGGGAGAAAGCTGGATAAAAAGCGACCTAAATGTTCCGTTTCACTGCGGATACGCACCGTCGAGATACGCCGGTGAATGTATAGCTGTTGACCCGTCGGATTCTGCTATAGTATGGTGCGCAACTCAGTATGACGGCTTGTGGAAAAGCTTGGACAGCGGGTTGCATTGGAGCAGAGAGGAAGCGATACCGTGCGGATTTAGTCCAACCTGGTCGAATGTCGATGAACCGAATCGTGATGCGGGAATACGCAGCATAGTGTTTGATTCCGAGGGAGTAATGTATGTGGGAGTTAACCCGAGCCCTGATACTGTCGGCGGTGTTTACCGCTTAGCAGACGACAAATGGGAATATCTTAACGGCAGTCCGAAAAATGTGATGATGCTTCGTGCACTTGGCAAAACAATTTATGCATCGGATTTGCCGTCGGGAAATATCACCTCCACAGCTGTGCTTTATATGTTTGAAAACAATGTGTGGACAAAGCTGGAAGCACCGGAGGAAATGATAGATTATACCATTGATGCCGCATACGATGAAGTCGGCAGGAAAATATTGTTCACCTGCGGACGAAGTGAAAACAGATTGTATTACAGTGCAGACGGTGGTGAATGGAGTGTGTCGGTGGGTGCCGATGATACCGATAGGCTCAAATCAAGCAGCTATTGGTGCACCGGAATTAAATATGATTTTAAATGCATAAAGGCATATATGACAGGTGGTAAACTCGGTGCGTGGATAGGAAACGGCGTCGCATTGTATCACACATCGGATGTACTTTCCGATTCATCGGAGTATACTGTGGAAATATGCGGTGTAGACGAACTGTTTTCATATTCTGTGTCCACACCGTCAAACGGAGAAGCGAGGCTTTTCACCGGAAATTTGGATTTCAGCGGCTTTCGTATAACGGACACGTCGGATTACTCGGCTGTAAATAAAATCAATAATATGTACGACGATACACTGAGCCGTAATTTTACATATGCACAGGAAATCTCAGCATTTGATTACTGTGCCGAAAATTCTGACTATGTCGCGGCTTTTTTCAAAAACACGGGCGGAACGATTATAGGTGTGGCTTCTTCGGATGATAACGGACAGCGCTTTGAATATTATAAGAATAATTTAAAAGAACTGTTCGGCATATCGCACGGAAATGTAGCTGTAAGCGGTAAAGTCGGCAGAAACATATATCCGTCGATTGTGGCGGTCGGCATTGTAACGGACGGTTCATCAAGCAGCGGAGTGCTTTACTCGGATGACTTCGGAAGAACCTGGAACAGAAGTGTCGGAATAGACAGCTCTGTTCTTACGGCAAGCGGTCAGTACCAGCGCAGAGTACTTGCAGCGGACAGGCAGACAGCGGATGTATTTTATATTAATGATGTCGCAAACGGTATTTTTTATGTGAGCACGGATGGCGGTAAAACCTTTGTACCGAGCGGAATAGAAAATAAACCTCAGCAATATGGTGATTTCTTGAGGAGCTCAATCGAGGCAAACCCGCAAAAAGCCGGGGAAGTGTGGTTCTCCACATATGAAAACGGACTTTTTAAAGCTGATAATTTCGGAAAAGAGGTAAAACGGATTCCGTATGTAAATCATGTCGAAGCATTTAGCCTCGGGGCACCTGTATCGGATGTCGGCAAGCCTGCTCTGTATGTCTTGGCAGAGTACTACGGCGTTCGTGGAATATATCGTTCGGATGATAGCGGAAAAAGCTGGATTAAGCTGAATCCACCGGAGTTCGGTTTAGGAAACGCCTTGGAAATCTGCGGTGACAAGCGTACCTATGGAACCGTGTATATTTCGACTGCGGGCAGAAGCGTATTAAAGGCAAAAATTCCGGGCGAGTATAATGAGCTTGTTGCTAAGATTGCCGATGTTGAAAACGCTACTGTTTTTATAGAATTTACTGAGGCACTTGACTCGGATAGCGTAAACAAAACGGCATTTTCCGTATGTGACAGTGAGGGCGGTGCAGTTTCAATCGATACGATAACACTCAGCCGCGACCTGAAAACAGTAAAGCTCGCTATGAATGAAAATTTAAAAGAGGATTATATGTATACGGTGTACATATCCGAATCGTTGAAAAGTCTGTCACAATGCCATGTGTACCTCGATTACAGAAAACTTGAATTTTGTGCAACGGAGCTTAGCGAAGGTGTTAAAAATTTTTTTGATGACGTGGCAGATACAAGCAAAATGTACTCATGTACAGAGGGAAATTTAAAGAAATGGATATATTATGACGGTGATGATACTGCAATGACTGCAAAGGGAACGAATGCCGAGGTAGTATATTGTGTCAACGGATGCATTAATGATTTTACCGTAAAGACAATCCATTATTCGACAAGTCATGATGCCCTTTGGAAATTTTATGTATCTTCGGATGGTAAAAGCTGGACAGAACTGCAAAAAGGCAGTCAGTATACGTCAAAGTATGTGAGCCCGCCTGAGGGGGCTGCGTATTCGTTTGCCGCATATTATACGCATACTTCAGTCAGTGGAAGTCTTAAAGATATGGGAGCCAAATATTTTAAAATATGTTATCCGACATTGCATGACAGTACTTCAGACGGCGGAGAATCAAGAGGCCTTTTGGAGGTATCTTTAAATTACATGTATGGTACTTCCGTTACAGTTTATGCAGAGAATTCGGTAGTTGAAAATCCATTTTTCATAGAGCTTAATTTTGACCGGCAGATGCCGCAGTTGCCGGTCGGCTCATTTGCGATAACGGATACAAGCGGAAAAAAATATACAATATCGGCTGTTAATATGTCGGAAAGTCTAAAAAAATGTATTTTGGTTATGCAAGCACCGCTTACGGACGGTGACTACACTATATGTATTGACAATAACATCAAAAGTCTTGACGGTGTCGGTGTAAATCCGTCATTTACCGAAATTGTTTTTAATGTTAAAGCATTAAACAGCGACAAGATTTTCCTGTCAGATTCTGTAGTGACGGTAGCAGATGATTTTGTAAAGTATGATGTAAGAATCACAAGTGCGTACGATGGCGTTACTATCACTCCGATTCTTGCAGTGTATGACGGTGGTTGTCCGGCGGCGGTTAAACAGCTTGAAGTCTTAAACCTTGATGCGGGCGAGTTTGCGGATGTTTGTGAGAAAGCGGAAATACAGCATTTGACGAATTTATCAGCGGCTGTTTTTTTCTGGAATGACTTCGAAACACTTACGCCGCTCAGAGCGAAAGAAGATATTGTTAAAGGTACATTGCAGCGTGTGAAAGCGGATGAATAAAAATATCGTTGCTTTGCGGCTTGAAGGTTAATGGGGATTGTGTTATAATTGACACATAGCAGAATTTTATGTGATAAAATTCTTAAAGTCTATCGGCTTTTACGGTCGTGTGACCGATATGTGTCAATTGACGGCGTCGCAAAAATGCCCTTGCAAGCAAGCATTTTTACTCACGGTAGAATGAATTTTGAGGCATCTAAATCGTTCACTGATTTTGATAAAAAGTGATAATACAGGCGGTGAAACATATGTTTATTATATCTTTGTTTATTATGGTTGTTATGCTTATAATGACGGCATTTAGCATAAAAAATAAATTCGCTTCGGTAATTACCTTGAAAATGCTTCTCGTTTCCGTAATGATGATAGTAGGTACGATGTACCTTACGAAATCATTTTCTTACGGACGTATCATAGGAGCGGATTACAGAATTTATCTCGCTATAAAATCACTCGGACTGGATCACATAAAGCTCTCGCGCTTATACAATGCTTGTCTTGCACTATATATGGTATTTTCTGTTGTGGAGATAAGATTCACGACGAAGCTCAGGTGGTATCTTGCGTGTTTGATGGCTGTTCCGATAATAATGTTCTTTGTATGTATGGATTTTCAGGCATTATATTACTTTTTTATACAGACTAACATATCGGTAAAATACGGACAATTATTTAAATTTCTGCTTGAAAATATGAAATATATTGGTTCGGGCTTACTTGCAATATATGTGTTAATACCATATATTACAGCACTGAGAGCTATTGTGAAAACAAAGATTTTCACTAAGAGAAAATTTCTGCTGGTTGAATTATCAAGCATATTTTTGGTGGATTCATTCGTTTACCATACTTTCGTGTATACGGTTTTCAAGCCTGTTTTTATCACAAATGTATCTCTGTATAAAATTCCCGAAAATGTTATGGTGCCGGGTGTGGATTTGGGCGGATTTATTCTTGCATCCTTTTTGTATTTTTTGGTTTTCGGGGTCGTAATGTTCCTGATATTCTTCTTTGGCACGCTCAGAGTTGATTCGGGATTTTTGATAGATAAGATTTTTGATTTTGACAAAACGCTCAATAAGTACATGTCCATGAACATGCATGTATATAAAAATGCATTTCTTGCCATCGGTCAGCAGACGAATCTGGCATTGAGAAATTCCGACGGTATTCCTGACAATGTAAATGAAAATTTACGTATTATAGATGACATTGCTAACAGCCAGCTTTCGATTCTCGAAAAGAATTTGAGCCGACTCACCATAAAGAAGTTTCGCTTTGAAAAACTTGATTTTTCAGAATGTATAGCTTCGGCGGTTCAAAAGTGCATATCGGACGGAAAAGCCAAGATAATCGGCAATTACATGGACCGGAGCTTTATTATAAACGGTGACAGAGAGCTTTTGACAGAAGCTGTAACCAATCTGATTATAAATGCTGTTGAAGCTGTTAAAAGGACTGAGCGCAGTCCGGTCATAGAAATTAATATTATTTCCGAAGAAGAATTCGGTATGATAACCCTTACCGATAATGGAACGGGTATAAACAAAAAAGATTATTCAAAGATATTCAGGTCGTTTTATTCTACGAAAACGAAAAGTGCGTGCGGCGGCATAGGACTTAATTATGTCAAAAACGTAATTGTGAAGCATCGCGGCGAAATTCGTGTCGTGAGCAAGGTCGGTGAGTATGCACAATTCAAAATAGTTTTTCCTAAAGCGGAGGTATGATGATATGAGCAAAATCAAGGTTGCGATATGTGATGATGCTGCTTACGTGTGCAAGGGATACAGTATGCAGGTAAACAGCTGTGAGGATATGGAGTGCATATGGTGTGCATATGATTCCGCAGAGTGCATTAAAATGATTAAATCCGAAAAGCCCGATGTACTGCTTTTGGATATTCAGATGGAAGATGAAAAATCGGGAATAGAGTTGATACCGGAAATAAAAAAGCTGTCTGCCGATACAGTGATTATCATGCTTACAAGCTATGAGGACGATGAATATATTTTTTTGTCATTGCTCAGCGGTGCAGCGGGATACGTGATAAAAAGCACAAGTGCCGACGAAACTCTGAATAAAATCCGTGAGGAATACGACAAGCTTTTTGATAAATCGCCTTCAGATAATGTTATGGATGCTTTTAAGCGAGAAACAAAGCAGCTTTACAGCAGTCACAAGAGTCTGCTGTTTATTTTGGATTACATTGTAAAGCTGTCACCAAGAGAATACAATACTCTGCGTGATATTTATAAAGGATTATCATACAGAGAAATTGCCGAGAAAAATGTGGTTGAGGAATGTACGGTAAGAACTTGCGCATCAAAGATTTTGAAAAAACTCAACTGTAAATCCATGAAGGAGCTTATCACTGTTCTCAAAAAGCTCAAAATTTTTGAAAATGACAATTCAATGTTGTAAAAAAATGCTGTTTACAGAGCTCTGCCGTATATGTGCGGCGGAGCTCTTTTTAATGCATTTACGTACGTTGTTGTATGTGCGACGGCACTTGTTTTATGAAAAATGTACCCAAAAAACAAACTTCACTTTGCCGATACAGTATGCTATAC
>CAYRGA010000049.1:0-13211 GCA_964423705.1 uncultured Oscillospiraceae bacterium | reverse complement strand
GAGCACCTGACTCTTAATCAGGGTGTCCCGGGTTCGAGCCCCTGATGGTGCACCATGTCGAAGCAAAGTTCACTTTGCTTCGATTTTTTTTTACAAACAGAATTTGTTTTCAAAATCATCGCTTACGCTATTTTGGCTGTGAATAACAGTATAACATGAAATTGGGTTAAATTCAATACATTGTTGAGGAAGTTAGCGCGAAAATTTTTATGATTGGCGAGAATAAATGTTTTTGAAGAACAAATGATAGTTCCGATAAATATTTTTGGTGCGGGCGGCATGACTCGCCGTTTTTAAATCCTTCATTAATTCCGACATACTGCATTGCTTTACATAAAAAGGCAGCTGCGCAAATACAGCTGCCGTATATTATAATATTTGATTTCAACATATAAGGAGTCAAAAAATCCCAATCTGCGGATGGATTTGTTCAATACTACACTATTTCTATTTGAATATTTGACTTGTTAGCCGTTTCCATTTTTGAAATGGAAATTTCATATGCGGTTTTTGTCACAGACTCTGTTTCGCTGAGCTTCTTCTGATATTCGCGGCTTTGGATTCTGCCCCATATTTTGATATTTTCACCAACCTCAAGACTGCCGGCAAAGCGTGCATTTCGACCCCATGCGATGCAAGGAATGTAGTCGGATTTGTTGTATGCGCGGTTTACGGCGATAAGGATGTCGGTTATTTCACGACCGAATGGTGTCGTGCGGTAAACCGGCTTTTTACATAAAAACCCGTTTAAAAATATGTGATTCGGATTTTTGAATTTTATTTCTTCGGGATTTACGCAGATATCTCGGGCGAATACCGTCAGTATCAGCTTGTTTCCGCCGTCGGTGTAGTTATTGTATGAGCGGAATTGACCGCTTATGCACACGGTGTCGCCGTAAGAAACGGTGATGTTTTGCAGAAGTCTTTCCGATATAGTCACGTTTATTGTATCCGAAATATCACTTAAGCGCATTACTCTGACTGAAAATAAATAGAAGCCTTCGCCGTATACCTCGTGACTGAAGCTCAGCTCACTGTCTACCGTGCCCGTCAGCTCTACCTCGTTATTTAAGCTTACATTATCCATTGCCATTTTGTAAATGTCCCGTCCTTCCTGTAATTAGCGGTATGTTTTGGTTATATATTAATAGTATTCACCTTAATCGGATTTTATAACAAAATATTTTCGTTTTTTATCGCCGCCGATTGTGAACTTTGGATTATGAATAATTTGTTAATTTTGTTTGTTTTTATTTGATATTTTTTTTGTATAATAGTATAATTATATTTAAAGCATTTTAAATGAGGTGATTTTTTGACAGAATATTTTAAATATGTGAAAAGGCATTTGCCTTACTTTATAATCGGTCCTGTTATGATGCTCACTGAGGTGGTGGGCGACGTAATCATGCCGAAGCTCATGAGCCTTATAATAAACAACGGCATAACCGCCGGTGACTACGGATACATCGTAAAAATAGGACTTATCATGATAGGCTCGGCATTTGTCATGATGGCAGGCGGTGTACTTGGAAATTATTTTGCCGCGTGTGCATCGATTAATTTTGCATCCGACTTAAGGGCGGATGTTTTTAAGAAGGTACAAACCTTTTCTTTCAAGAATATTGACAAATTCAGCACAGGCTCGCTTATAACGCGACTTACGAACGACATCACTCAGATGCAGAATGTACTGAGGATGGCACTTGTTATGCTTCTGCGTTCTCCCGGAATGCTCATCGGTGCTTTTATAATGGCTGCACTTATGAATTACAGGCTTGCACTTATAATCGCGGCGGTAATACCGATACTCGGAGCAAGCATATTTTTTATAATGAAGAAAGCCCTTCCGAGGTTTAATTTAATGCAGAAAAAGCTGGATACTCTCAATTCCGGTATACAGGAAAATTTGACAAACATTCGTGTCGTTAAATCATTTGTCCGTACTTCACATGAAAATGAAAAATTTACGGCGGCAAATAAGGACCTTAAAAACAATACCGAAAAGGCTATGAATCTTATGATATTTACAATGCCGATTATGACACTTATGATGAATGTTACCACTATCGCGGTTGTATGGTTCGGGGGTAACTTCGTAATTGCCGGAGGTATGCAGGTGGGTGATTTGTCTGCCTTTACTACCTACATCGTACAGATACTTATGTCACTTATGATGGTGTCTATGGTTATACTTCAAGGCTCACGTGCACTGGCTTCATCAAAGAGGGTAAAAGAGGTACTTAACACTACGGTTGATTTGACAGATGATAATGCACAAAGTAAAGATGCGGTAGTCAAAAACGGCTTGGTGGAATTCAAAAATGTATGTTTTAATTACAATGCCAAGAATAAAAACAATGTACTTGAAAATATTAACTTTACCGTGAAGCCCGGTCAGACCGTCGGAATTCTCGGTGCCACCGGAAGCGGAAAGACCAGCCTTGTTCAGCTTATACCGCGCCTTTACGATGTCACCGAGGGTGAGGTGCTCGTAGACGGTATAAATGTTAAGGATTATTCACTCAGGAATCTGAGAAACGGCATTGCCATGGTTTTGCAGAAAAATGTACTGTTTTCCGGAACAGTTATGGAAAATCTGCTCTGGGGTGATGAAAATGCCGATGAGGAAACGGTTAAAATGTTTGCTGCTCATGCTCAGGCAGACGGCTTTATAAATGCAACCGCTGAGGGCTATGAGAGAGAACTGGGACAGGGCGGAGTTAATGTGTCCGGCGGTCAGAAGCAGCGTCTTTGTATAGCGCGTGCTCTCTTAAAGCGTCCCAAAATACTTATCCTTGATGACAGCACCAGTGCTGTTGATACCGCCACCGAAGCTAAAATACGCGAAAGCTTCCGCACGGACTTGAAGGACACCACGAAAATAATAATCGCACAGCGTGTATCCTCCGTGGAGGATGCCGATGAAATAATAGTTCTGGAGGATGGCAAAATCGCAGATATCGGAGCTCACAGTGAGCTTATCGAAAGATGTGAGGAATATCGTGATATATACTATTCGCAGAAGGATAGAGAGGAGGCGTAATGAATATGAATAATGCAGAAAGACTGGAACGCCTTGCCGGCAGATACGGTTCCGCTTCAAGCAGCACTGCTCCGAAAATGGCGCCGATGCGTGGAAACAGACCGAACATGAACAGAAAAGGCAAGCCGAAGGATGCTTCCAAAACAATCAAAAGAATCATTAAATATATCAGTGCTGATAAATATAAGCTTGTGGCGGCATTCATATTCGTTATTTTAAACAGTGTCGCCTCGCTGGCAGGCTCGTATATGCTCAGACCGATAATCAATAATTTTATAGCACCCGCAGACGGCAAACCGAATGCTGCAGGACTTGTCGGAGGCCTTGCGTGTATGGCATGTGTGTATTTGGTTGGTGTGGCGGCATCGTATTTGCAGTCGCGAATAATGATAGGCATTTCACAAAATGCCATTTATAAAATACGAAATGACCTTTTTACGAAGATGCAGTCTTTACCGATAAGATTTTTCGATACCAATGCCAACGGTGAGCTTATGAGCCGTTACACAAATGATGTCGATACCATAGGTGAAATGCTCAACAATACTATCATCCAGCTGTTTTCGGGTATAATCACCATAGTCGGAACACTCGGACTTATGATTTATACGAACTTTTATCTTACAATCGTAACGCTTGTAATGCTTCCGCTGTTCGTGAAGGCGGGCAGTGCTATTGCCAAGAGGAGCAGAAAATGCTTTTCGCAGCAGCAGGCGGCACTCGGTGCCGTAAACGGCTATGTCGAGGAAATGGTTTCCGGACAAAAGGTCGTTAAGGTATTTTGCCACGAGGATGAAGCGGTGGCGGATTTTGAACTTTTAAACGATGACTTACGTAAAAAGCAGATTAAAGCGCAGTTCTTGGGCGGCATCATGGGTCCTATAATGGGAAATCTCAGCCAAATCAACTACGCTCTCACATCTGCGGTCGGCGGTATTCTCTGTCTGCTTAAGGGCTTTGACGTCGGTGGATTGACTGTATTTGTGAACTTTTCAAGGCATTTCAGCAGACCGATTAATGAGATATCCATCCAGGTATCAAATGTATTTTCTGCACTTGCAGGCGCAGAACGCGTTTTCACTGTTATGGACCAAGAACCGGAAAGTGACCTTGAGGGAAAGAAGCCTCTTGTAAATGTCAAGGGTGATGTTGTCATGGATAATGTAACCTTTGGTTATAATGAGGATAAGGTTATACTCAAGGATATCAGCTTATATGCGAAGCAAGGTCAGAAAATCGCCTTTGTGGGCTCAACCGGTGCCGGTAAGACTACCGTTACCAACCTTATAAATCGCTTTTATGATATACAGAAGGGAACTATAACGATAGACGGAACGGATATACGTGAATACAATAAGGAAAGCCTGAGAAGTAATATTGCCATGGTGCTTCAAGATACGCACCTTTTCACCGGAACGGTTATGGAAAATATACGCTACGGAAGATTGGATGCGACGGATGAAGAAGTCGTGGAGGCGGCCAAAACCGCCAGCGCACATTCGTTTATAATGCGTCTGCCCGACGGATACAATACAGTGCTGGAGGGTGACGGGGCTAATCTCAGTCAGGGTCAAAGACAGCTTCTGAATATCGCCAGGGCTTCTATATCAAAGGCACCCATACTGGTTCTTGACGAAGCCACAAGCTCTGTCGATACCAGAACTGAAAAGCATATCGACCACGGTATGGACAGATTGATGAAAAACCGCACAACCTTCATAATTGCACATCGCCTTTCCACCATACGAAATGCAAATGCAATTATGGTATTGGAAAACGGCGAAATAATTGAGCGCGGTACACATGAACAGCTTCTTGAACAAAAGGGCAGATATTATGAGCTTTATACCGGAGCTGTGGAGTTGGATTAATAACCAATGTTAATGGTTTCATCGCCTTAAGTGGTGCGCTTTTTACAGCTTTCGGCAGTGATGAAAGCTGCCGGTGAAATGTAACTGAATTAAGATGTTCTCCGACTTTTAAGGCGTTGGGTTTCACTCGGCTTTTCGACAGGAACGCGTTTCTCTGCCGAAACCGTTGAATGACGGGACTAATGCCCCTTATTAAAATATGGGAGGAACTGAAAATGGATTTATTGCAAGCAATTAATGAGCGACACAGTGTTCGCAGCTATACGGACAAAAAAATCGACGGAGATATGAAGCAGGATTTACAGGCATTCATAGATAAATGCAATGCGGAAAGCGGCATGGATATCCAATTAATAACGGATGAACCCGAGGCATTCGGCGGTTTTATGGCACACTACGGTAAGTTCAGCGGTGTAAAAAATTACATCGCACTTATAGGAAAGAAAACTGTGGATTTGGAAGAAAAATGCGGATATTACGGAGAAAAAATCGTCCTCTATGCTCAGAGCCTCGGATTAAATACTTGCTGGGTTGCCATGACGTATAAAAAAGTGAAGGAAGCATTTAAAATTAAAAGCGGAGAAAAGCTGTGCCTGGTTATAGCTATTGGCTACGGAAGTACTCAGGGTGTGATGCATAAATCAAAGCCGCGAGAGCAGGTTATGAAGGTGAGCGGCAAGGCACCGGAATGGTTTGAAAAGGGTGTCGATGCGGCACTTATGGCACCTACAGCGGTAAATCAGCAGAAATTCGTGTTTGCGCTTGAAGGCAGTAAGGTAAGCGCGAAGGCAGGCATGGGCTTCTACAGCAAAATTGATTTGGGAATTGCCAAGTATCATTTTGAGCTCGGTGCCGGCAAGGAAAATTTCGATTGGGCGGAATAATTCGGCTTTGCGGGCGGCAGGCAATTTCCCATTCCAAATCGTAACATGATTATAATATAGCTCGGATATAAGCTTTCGATGTGCAAGGTAAATCGGCAAACCGAGATTCGGAGATTACGAATGTTCAGAGAAATTATACTAAACGATACAAAACTCAAATATAATTTGCAATACAAATCGGTAAAAAATATTAATCTGCGGATTAAGCCGGACGGCAGTATCTGTGTGTCGGCAAACAAAAGGGTTCCTCAAAATGCGATTGATGAATTTGTAATATCAAAGCAGACTTTTATTTTAAATGCACTTGAAAGGTTAAAGGAAATTTCCGATAAACCGAAGAAGCAATATTATACGGAATCCGAAGTAAAGGAACTGATAAACGTGTTTTGCGAAATGGTATATCCGTATTACAAAGAAAGAGGAATAAAGTATCCGAAAGTGAAATTTCGCACGATGGTATCGCAATGGGGAAATTGCTATCCGCAAAAGGGAATACTGACATTTAATACAAGCTTGATGTATGCACCGCATGAATGTATAGAATATGTGGTGTATCATGAGTTTACACATTTTCTTCAGGCGAACCATTCAAGTGAATTTTATGATGAGCTTGCAAAGGTGTGCCCGAATTGGAAAATGTGCAGGGCAAAATTAAAGGAGGTAAATATCAGATTATGAGTAAGGCGTATGATTTTTTGAGGGAGTGCGGAGCGTTTTTCGTGCTGACAATAAATGATGATTATCCTGCCGGCAGACCGTTCGGTGCTGTCATGGAGTGGGAGGATAATTTATACATAGCGACTAACGATATGAATGAAGCTCACAGGCAGCTAAGAGTAAACGGTCATGTGCAGCTTATTGCGAAAAAGACCGATTCGAGAGAATGGGTGCGGATAACCGGTATCGCTGAGGAATGTGAAGATATGGAGCTAAAGGCGAGAATGCTTGAAGAATGTCCCGTTCTTCATAAACATTATGATTCTGCATCGGCAGAGCATTTTCTTATGTTTAAAATTAAACCGCAGAAGGTGGAAATGAAATAAATAAAAGGGGAGGCGTAAATATGCAAAGAAAATATTTATGTATTGATTTAAAAAGTTTTTATGCCTCCGTTGAATGTGTGGAAAGAAAACTAGACCCGCTTAAAACGAATTTGGTTGTTGCCGACAGTGCGAGAACCGAAAAAACCATTTGCCTTGCGGTGACCCCGAGCCTCAAAGCATATGGAATACCGGGCAGGGCAAGGTTGTTTGAAGTGATACAGACAGTTAAAAAGGTAAATGCCGCACGGAAAAGCAAAAATTCAAATTTTTCATTTGTCGGAAAATCTTATAATGCCGATGAGCTTAACGATAATCCCGCACTTGAGCTTGACTACATCGTAGCCAAGCCTCGAATGGCGTACTACATGGAGTATTCGACGAAGATTTATGAGATATATTTAAAATATGTATCGAGTGAGGACATCCTGGTTTATTCCATAGATGAGGTTTTTATGGATATAACGAGCTACCTTAATGCAGACGGAAGGTCACCGCGCGAGTTTGCAATGATGATAATCAGAGATGTGTTAAAGCAAACGGGAATTACCGCAACGGCGGGAATCGGCACAAATATGTACCTAGCCAAAATCGCTATGGATGTAACTGCGAAAAAAATGAAAGCCGACAAGGACGGAGTGCGCATTGCCGAGCTTGATGAAATGACATATCGCAGACAGCTGTGGGAGCACAAACCGATTACTGACTTTTGGAGAGTGGGGCAGGGGAATGCCAAGAGGTTGGCTTCGGGATGCATGTTTACGATGGGCGATATCGCCAGAGCTTCCACGACTTCTTACGGCAGGCAAAAGCTTAAAAATATGTTCGGCATAAATTCAAAAATGCTTGTCGACCACGCCTGGGGATATGAACCCTGCACCATCAAAGAGGCTAAGGAGTACACACCCGAAACGAAAAGCATAAGCTCAGGGCAGGTTCTGCAGTGTCCATACAGCTTTGAGAAGGCGAGAATAATCGTGTGGGAAATGCTGGAGCTGTTGACACTGGAACTGGTCGAAAAGGGACTTATGACGAAGCAGCTGACATTGACGATAGGATATGATGTTGAAAATATTTCGGCAGGTCATATCAAGAATATCGGTGAGCTTCAAACAGACCGCTACGGCAGAAAAATCCCTAAGCATGCACACGGTACGGCAAATACAGAAAAATTCACTTCGTCGACCAGGTTGATTACCGATGCCGTTTTGGCGTTGTATGATAAAATAGTCGATAGAAATATGACTGTGAGACGAGTGACAATAGCTGCATGCAATCTTATTTCCGAAAAGGAAGCTAATGATAAACCCATCTATGAGCAGCTTGATTTATTTACGGATTATGATGAATTAAGCGAAAAGCGTGAAACTGCGGAAAAGGAGCTCCAAAAGGAACGCAGAATACAGGAAGCGATGATAGGCATAAAGCAGCGTTTCGGAAAAAATGCAATCATTAAGGGCACAAATCTACAGGAGGGAGCTACTTCTATCGAACGAAACGGACAAATCGGAGGTCATAAGGCATAGGAGGTACGAAGTGGACGATTTTCAGTATAATGATATTTTGAATTATGAATATCCCAATCCGGAAATTGAGGGGGATTTTCCCGATAAAATAATTCGGGCGGCGCAGTTCGCACCCTTCGCAGCACTTACGGGACACGATGAGGCTATAGAAGAAACGGCAAGGCTTACCGACAGTAAAACGGAGCTCGATGAGTATACAAAGGACGAATTAAACAGAAAATTGATTTTTCTTGACGAGCATATCGATGATGAGATAGCTGTGAGCATAACATATTTTGCGGCGGATGCGAAAAAGAACGGCGGAAAATATGTGACAAAATCAGGTGTTGTGGTTAAGGTGTACAAATTTGAGAGGGAAGTGGTCTTTGATGACGGCACGTCAATACCGATAGAGGATATTGCGGCGATTGAAAGCGACTGCTTTAATGAAAAAGAGGAAAACTGATGATGAGTGATTTAATAAACATTCCCGGAGTCGGCAAGGATATGGAACAGCACTTTTTTGATATAGGTATACGTACTGTAGACGATTTAAAGGGTAAAAATCCCGAAGAACTGTATGAGAAAGCTTGTTTGGTAAAGGGGTGCGTGATAGACAGATGCGTGCTGTATGTTTTTCGGCTGGCGGTATACTTTGCGGAAAACGATATACATGACCCTGAAAAGCTGAAATGGTGGTATTGGAAAGATAAAGCGTAAAAGCACGGAAAAATCAAACTATATAATAAAGGCAGGAAAACCAATGAGGTTATTCCTGCCTTAATCTTTGTTAAAAGCTTTTAGATAAATATTATGCTTTTTTTGCTTCTTTCTTTTCGGTAAACAGCTTAATCACAAAAAGTGTGGCAAGCATCAGTACAATACCGAGAGGAAGCATTATAAACCAATTCTGAACAAATCCGGATATAATGTAAACCACAAACGATACTGCCGCAACCGTCATAGCATATGGGAGCTGCGTGGATACGTGATTCAAGTGGTTGCACTGTGCGCCGGCAGAAGCCATAATCGTCGTATCGGAAATCGGTGAGCAGTGGTCACCGCAGACAGCTCCTGCCATACAAGCAGAAATCGCTATTATGCTTATCTCCTTGTCGATAGAACCGCCAAATATCGCGAGGACTATCGGTATGAGAACACCGAAGGTTCCCCATGAGGTTCCTGTGGCAAAGGACAAGCCCACGCCGATAAGGAATACGATAGCCGGGAGCAACGGAACAAATGCGCTGGCTTCATTTCTTACAAATTCAGCGATGAATACCTTTGCACCGAGGCTGTCTGTCATGGCTTTAAGTGTCCATGCACATGTCAAAATCAAAATTGCGGGAACCATTGCCTTGAAGCCCTCGGGAATGGAATTCATACATTCCGTGAAGTTGAGTACACGTCTTGCCATGAAATATATTACAGAGAATATAAGTCCGGCAAACGAACCGATAACCAAACCTACCGAAGCATCAGCTGCCGAGAACGAATTTATAAAGTCATGATAAGTATCGCCCGCTGTGAAGAAACCGCCCGAATACAAAAGACCAAGCATGCATGCGATTATGAGTACGGCAACGGGAGCTACCAAGTCCCACACGCTTCCCTTGTCGTTTTCGGAGCGTTCTTCAAGTTCCTCAATTCTTTCTCTGCCTTCCTCCGAGAAGAGGTCGCCGTTGACTTTAGCGTTATGTTCATGCTTTCTCATCGGACCGTAATCAAATTTCATGAGTGCTATAGCTATCATCATTGTGATAGTCAGCAGAGCATAGAAATTATACGGTATGGTTCTTATGAATAATTCAAGTCCGCCTATTTGCTCCTCGGATACAAATCCGGCAACCGCTGCAGCCCACGAAGATATCGGTGCGATTATGCACACAGGCGCTGCGGTAGCATCGATGAGGTAGGAGAGCTTAGAACGTGAAACATTGAATTTATCTGTTACCGGGCGCATAACCGAGCCTACGGTAAGACAGTTGAAATAATCGTCCACAAATATGAGTACACCGAGTGCGGTGGTCGCAAGCTGTGCTCCGACTCTGGTTTTAATGTGCTTTGCAGTCCATCTGCCGAATGCTGCAGAACCGCCCGATTTGTTCATCAATGCGACTATAGAACCCAGTATAACCAGGAAGAAAAGTATACCTATGTTATACGGATCGGCGACAGCGGATATAAAGCCGCCGCTGAATAAGTGGTCGACTGTTCCCATGAAGTTAAAGTTTGAGTACAGCAGTGCACCCGAAAGTATACCTATGAACAGAGATGAGTACACTTCCTTGGTGATAAGTGCCAGCACGATAGCTATAATCGGCGGCAGAAGTGATAACCACGTAGCATAGGGATGTACATCGTCGCGCTTTGCTTTGAGTGCCTTGTTGAGGTTTTCGGTGAAATTGTCACCGCTTACGTTGTCTGAATAATTGTCAATAAATGTCGAAGCCGCAGCACGATATTCCTCGGCTTCTTCTTCCGACAGCTTGTCTGCGGAATACTCGGAGCTTTCCGATATAAAACCCACAGCAGTTTCATTGTCCGTATAGTCGGCATCTGCCAGTGATACAAAAGGTACCATTATGCTGAGTGCCAGTATGAACAAAATAACTGTCGAAAAAATTCTTTTCCCGGTTGAATGCATTTTGTCATTTCCCCTTTTCAGTTTTCTTTTGTAAACAGGCTGTGGCAAAAATGCCACAGCCGTTTTACGACATATTTAATTATATTCCATAAATGTATTCGATGTCAATAGTTTTTTATCCAAATAAATGGAAGCTTACCGTTACAGCCGCAAAAACAATGGATACCATGCTCAAAAGCTTTATAAGAATGTTGACTGACGGACCTGCCGTATCCTTAAACGGGTCACCCACGGTATCTCCCACAACAGCTGCTTTGTGGTTGTCGGATCCTTTTCCGCCGAAATTGCCGGCTTCGATGTATTTTTTAGCATTGTCCCAGCTTCCGCCGGAGTTTGCCATCATTATAGCCAGTACAAAGCCCGATACCAGAGCACCTGCCAGCATGCCTACCACACCGTTCGGCCCGAGAATCAGACCTACAATGATGGGGGATATGATTCCTATTGCGGCGGGAAGTATCATCTCGCGTAGAGAGGAGCGTGTGCAGATATCGACACAGGCTTCATAGTCGGCTTCCGCTTTTCCTTCCATAAGGCCTTTGATTTGCTTAAACTGACGTCTTACCTCTAACATTATCATCTGTGCGGCTCTGCCCACTGCCTGCATCGTGAATGCAGAGAACAGGAATGGGAGCATGGCACCTATAAACAGACCGATGAGAACCGGAGTATTTGTTATGTTTAAATTGAGGATGTCGGGATTTATGGCGTTTACCTTGTCGGTGTATGACACGATAAGAGCCAGTGCCGTAAGTGCGGCAGAGCCTATCGCAAAACCCTTTCCGGTAGCCGCTGTGGTGTTTCCGAGTGAATCCAGCGCATCCGTGCGCTCCCTTACCTCAGACGGCAGACCGGCCATTTCGGCTATACCGCCGGCGTTGTCGGCTACAGGTCCGTATGCATCTGTAGCTAAGGTGATTCCGAGTGTCGAAAGCATGCCGACAGCCGATATTCCTATGCCGTAAAGACCCATCGCGAAATTATCGGCACCGCCCGAAGCGAAGTAGCTGACAAGCACCGAAGCGGCGATTATTATAACCGGTACGGCGGTTGAGAGCATTCCGAGTGCGATACCGTCGATAATGATTGTAGCACTGCCGGTTTCGGATGATTTGGCGAGCTTTTTGGTCGGATTATATGAATCCGAGGTATAATATTCAGTGAAATATCCAATGAGAACTCCGGCTGCAAGACCTGATATAACTGCTGCGAGAACACCCGGATTGTCAGGAAGCATGGTAAAGATAACTGCAAAAGAGCCGACTGCGGACATTACAGAGCTTATATACGTACCGCGGCGAAGTGAGCCTAAAAGCTGAAGCTGCGTAGCACCCTCTTTAGTGCTTACGAAAAATGTACCTATTATAGATGCTATAATTCCCAGAGCAGCTATAAGCATGGGAGTTACCACACCACCGAAGCCCAGCCCTGCGGCAGATGCGAGAGCGGCACAGGAAATGACTGAACCGACGTATGATTCATACAAATCTGCACCCATTCCGGCTACGTCACCCACATTATCGCCTACATTATCGGCTATACATGCCGGATTACGCGGGTCATCCTCCGGTATGCCGGCTTCGACCTTTCCCACAAGGTCGGCACCGACATCGGCTGCTTTCGTGAATATACCGCCGCCTACTCTGGCAAAAAGAGCCATGGAGCTTGCGCCCATTCCGAAGGTAAGCATCGTGGAGGTGATTTCCGACTCGCTTGCAAGCTTAAATACATACTTTAAAAGTATATACCATATACTTATGTCGAAAAGTCCGAGACCGACGACGGTAAGTCCCATTACGGAGCCTGATGCAAATGCAGTCTTAAGACCGCGGTTAAGGCTTTCACGTGCGCCGTCGGCTGTTCTGCAGTTGGCATAGGTGGCTATTTTCATTCCTACGAAGCCCGACAGCCCGGAAAAAAATCCGCCGGTAAGAAAAGCAAATGGTACAAAAGGTGATAGATAATTCAGAGAAGAAAGAATAAATAATACAATGAACATTACTGCAAAGAAAACCCCTACGGTTTTGTATTGCCGCTTAAGGTATGCCATGGCACCCTTGCGGATTTTCGTACTGATTAACTGCATTTTTTCATTTCCTTCGGGCATACGCTTAACCTTGAAAAACTGGAATGCCGCATAGCAGAGTGCTATTACAGCGGCAGCGAATGCCAAAAACGGTGCAAGATTTTTCATAGTACCACTCCTCATATTTAATAT
>CAYRGA010000048.1:0-13240 GCA_964423705.1 uncultured Oscillospiraceae bacterium | reverse complement strand
GACAACATCGGTGCCGTACTGCTGAATGATGCCGGCGGAATAGGACTGTTTCGAAGTGAATTTCTGTACCTTGAAAACAATGATTTTCCTACAGAGGAGCAGCAGTTTTTGGCATATCGGCAGGTTCTCGAAAGCATGGCGGGGAAAAAAGTAATCATCCGCACCCTTGACATCGGCGCAGACAAAAAAGCCGATTATTTCAAGCTTAAACACGAGGAAAATCCCGCTCTCGGCTACAGGGCGATACGCATTTGCCTTACGAAGCCAGATATTTTCAAAACACAGATCAAAGCACTGTTTCGTGCATCGGTATACGGAAATCTCGGAATTATGTTCCCAATGATTATAAGTACAGATGAGGTGGAGCGGATTTTAAAACTTTGCCGTGAGGTAAAGGATGAGCTGAAGGCACAAGGAATAGCCTACTGTGAAAAGACGGAGCTGGGCATAATGATTGAAACACCGGCAGCCGCTATAATAAGCGGCAAGCTCGCACCTATGGTCGATTTTTTCAGCATAGGTACAAACGACCTGACACAGTACACGCTGGCCTGTGACAGGCAGAATCCGGATATAGAAAGTTTCTGCGACACCCACCACGATGCTGTACTGCATCTGATAGAACTTTCTGCAGAAAATGCACACAAGCACGGCAAATGGGTCGGCATCTGCGGCGAGCTTGCCGCAGACACCTCACTTACAAAGCGTTTTTTGCAAATGGGCATAGATGAGCTGTCTGTTTCGCCGTCATATGTTCTGGAGGTGCGCGATGCGGTGAGAAAATGTGATTTGTCAGAATAATATTATACTTCTCCGCAAAAACGCTTTACATTCAAATTTTTGCGGAGATTGTTTTATTTGGCTCCCAGCCACAGGTCAACTATTTTCCCATAGGCATAAATAACGGACATCTTATCGATGCTTTCTCCATACAAAAGGGCGGTTCTGCCGATTTCCTTTTGCCCGTTCATGCAGATAAGCTCCCCTGCCTTGTTACCCTTTTTTATCGGTGCTTTAAACTCTTTTTTTAGCTTATACTTTAATTTATAATCATCTTTTTTCTCCTTTTCCGTCAAGGCGTATATATCACCCTCGCAGACCAGCGGACAGGTGCTTTTCACCCCTTTATCCGTCTTTACCTCCCTTACTGTGCTTCCCTTTTCTGCCACAGCCTTAAGCTGATATCTAGCAAATCCGTAATTCAAAAGCTTGGAGGCATCCGCCTGACGCTGTTTTGATGTAGGGGCTGCCATTATCACGGCGATTAAATGCATGTTATTCCTTTTGGCGGTCGCACTTATGCAAAACAATGCCTTATCGGTTGAGCCTGTTTTAAGTCCGGTAGCACCGTCATAAAACCGCACAAGCTTATTTGTATTCGACAGAGTAAACTTACCGTCACGAAGTGAGTCCATCCATATAGTCGTGAATCTGTGTATATCCGGGTGCTTCATAAGCTCCCGCGACATAAGTGCAATGTCATACGCTGTACTGTAGTGTCCCTGTGCATCCAAGCCGTTGCAGTTCACAAAGTGCGTATCCTTCATACCAAGTTCCATAGCTCTGGTATTCATCATTTCGACAAACACCTCACTGCTACCGCCCAGGTGCTCTGCCATCGCCACTGCCGCATCGTTTCCGGAAGCCACGGCGATTCCCTTCAAAATATCCTCCACGCTCATTCTCTCCCCTTCATCCAAAAATATCGTGGAACCACCCATACTTTTTGCATATGCGCTTCCGGTGATAATATCCGTGTATTTAAGCTTACCGCTGTCTATAGCCTCCATGGCAAGGAGCATCGTCATTATTTTGGTCACGCTCGCCATGGGGAGCTTTTCGTGCGAATTATTCTCATACAAGACTGTCCCTGTGGAATAGTCCATCAAAAGTGCACTTCTGCACGACAGCTCCGGTGCAGCATTTTGAGCAAGCACCGGCACGGAAGCTGTCACAAATATCATTGCAAACATCAATATTTTCTTTGCAACCATACAAAATCACCTCATATTCCATAGATATGAGGTGATGCTTGACTTATATTCAGGATTATTTTAAATTTACACCACACATCTTTTTGGTATGAGGAGCTGCTGTCTGCTGTGAAGTATCTCGTCCTCTCCTATCTTGTTGATTGATGCGATTTCACTTATGGTGGTATTGTATCTTTTGGCTATGTCCCACAGTGTGTCACTCGCCTCGGCAAAGTATATTATTATTCCCGGCTGGGATTTTTTGTCAATCAAGGCATCTTCGTTTATCTGTATATCGGTTATGACTTCCACACTGTTTTCGCAGACGACATTGGCATCCAAATGCAGAGCAACACGTACCTCAGCCTCGGTACCCGATTTAAAGCTGTAGCCGCTGTGTTCTGTGCGCACCGAAGCACTGACCGTGGCACCCTTGGCATCACCCGATATTTCACACCGTTGTGTAAACGGGATATCCTTGCTCACGCAGTACACCGGCGATGCCTCACTATCGGACAGATATAGCAACTGCGCATTTATGTATCCCTCTATCACGGCATAATCTCCCTGAACAGAGGTGCTCTCCACATATGGTTTCGCAATCAAGTTATATATCTTCACCATTTCGGGCATATTGTCCTTTACGGTTATGCTGTCGGTAACCGTGAGAGTAGTATTCAAAGCATCGACTATCTCGGTTATATTGAGAGCCTTTTTTTGAACTGTAAGCTCGTAATCCGGGCTGTATACATCCGATACAACATCAAATTGTTCATCCTCAAAGGCTCTTATCAAAGAGTTTATCCGAATTTTAACGTAGACCTCACTGTTATCGCCGTTTTCATCCTTTTCCACAGTGAACATCGCATCAGTCACAGAATACTCGATATCGGAATGCATGTCGGGATTAATGCCCTCCACATCTATAATCTCGGTGAACGGTACCTCGTTTTCCATATAATAGATATCCTCATCATAGGTATAAAGAGTATTTATTATCAGATTACCCTTTGCCACCGCCTTATTATTCACGACCTTAAGCTCGCGGCTTTCAAGTCGGATATCCGACTTCAAAATATCATCTATAGTGGGGTTAGCACCCGGAAGCTTCAATGTATCCTCAACCTCGAAGCTGTTTTCGCTGCATACCGCCAGGTTATACGACTTTATAACATCGTTTTTTACAGGGAGAGCGGCATCGGCGGATATGCCCGATACTACCGGAGCCACACCGCTGTTTACCACATCCGTATCCAGGGCAACCACCGCCTTAACATTAATCTTACGGCTGTTTTGAATATAGTATTCTATATGTCTGACCTCTGATTTCACATAGTTAAACATATCATCCTCCACACCCGACACCTCGATTTGCTGCGAAAACGGTGTTCGGAAGTTAATGCTTTTCACACTGACCTTTTCTTCATCACCGGAATAAAGAATAGTATAATCTATCATTCCCGATACCGTGATATGGTCCTTTTGTATGTACTTTTCAGTAACCGATGACAGCGCATTAATCTGCAGTACATTCAGTACATCCGGCTTTGAATCCGGAACTATCACATCGGTATCAACCACCGTTCTTATATTTGCCGATTTAATCGATTCGTTAATTTGAATGTTCTGTGTATTTAATTCAAACGACATTTTCATCCTCCTAAAACTTTTATTTGGCAGTCCGTTCCCCAAGTTTTCGGCGGCAATATCCCGAAAGTGCGGTGGGCGCCGGGCTGCTGTTGATTATAAATTATTTATATGCTGAAGCAGTTAAAAATATTACTTGTACAAAATATATTTTATATGTTATAATATTGTTGCAATCTATCGTGCGCTCTGATTTTGCAACCAAAGCAGAAGCGTTGCTCTGATATAAATTTACACATGATGTAAACGGCGGTGAAATTATGAACTTTAAAACAAACTATATGAATATTAAAAACGAAATTATCGGTATAAGAAGGAATATCCACCAAAATCCCGAGCTGTCATTTGATGAATATTCCACAGCAAACAAAATATGTGAATTTTTTGACAAATATTCCATAAGCTATAAAAGAGGAATAGCCAAAACCGGTGTCATGGCGCAGATGGGAAACGGCGGTAAAACACTCATGATACGCGCCGACATGGATGCCCTGCCCATAAGCGAGAAAACAGGACTTGAGTTTTCTTCAAAAAAAGACGGTGTGATGCACGCATGCGGTCACGATATTCACATATCCGCCGCGCTTGCCGCAGCATATGTGTTAAAGCAATACGAAAACGAGCTAAAAGGTACTGTTAAGCTGGTATTCCAGCCGGCGGAGGAAACAACGGGCGGTGCCCTTCCCATGATAAATGAAGGAATAATGAAAAACCCCGCACCGAATGTCGTTATAGGCGGTCACACAACTCCGGCACTTAAAACCGGCAAAATTCAGATAAAAGACGGTGCTCTCATGGCATCTCCGGACGATTTCAGTGTAAGCTTTATAGGAAAAAGCACCCACGGTGCCGAGCCTCAAAACGGCGTTAATCCCATTGCTCCGGCGGCCGAATTTGCCTTGAATATCGAAACAGCCGTAAAATCCGTACTTGGCGATGACGAGCCTGACGTACTGTCCGTATGCGGATTTGACGGTTCAAAAAGCATAAATATAATCCCGGACACGGCTACCGTGACAGGAACCTTCCGAAGCTTCAGTGAACATTCACGAAGGACAGCCGACCGCACCATAAAAGAGCTTGCGGAAAAGCTGTGCGAAAAATACGGCACCGAGCTTAAATACAACTATAATTATCTGTATCCGCCGGTTATAAACGACAAAGAAATTACTGAAAGAATGATTAATGCCGCCGAAAAAGTAATCGGCAAAGACAACGTACTCACTTTAGACAAACCGCTTATGACGGGCGAGGATTTTTCATATTACGGAAAGTACGCTCCCGCAGCCTTCATGTGGTACGGCTGCGGCTTGTCCGACAGTGAACCACCTCTCCATTCAAGTGAATTTACGGCAGATGAAAACGCGATTGAAATTGCCGCGGAAATTTTCTGCCAATTCGCATCGGACTTTTTCGGCATATCATAATATTTTCAAGGAGGCTGTCAATGGACTCTTTTCTGCACAGACTGTCAGAGCTCAACTCCTCGGTAAACTCATCGGTATGGGGCTGCGGCCTATACCTTCTCGTGGGGACAGGTATTTTTATGACAGTATTGACACGCGGATTTCAGATAAGATACATAAGACATTGGTTTAAAAGTACTGTCGGAGGTATTATATCGGGCTCTGCACGCAACAGAAAAAGCGGTAAATCCATTTCACAGTTTCAGGCACTCTGCACGGCACTTGCCGCGACTATCGGTGTAGGAAACATCGCCGGTGTGGCGGCGGCAGTCACCGAAGGCGGTCCGGGGGCTGTATTTTGGATGTGGATTGCGGCTGCTTTGGGAATGATGACAAACTACTCCGAAAACGTACTCGGAATTTATTTCAGGCGAAAAAATCCCGAAGGCGAATGGGTCGGCGGTGCGATGTATTACCTTGAAAACGGCATCGGTTCGATCAGACACTGCAAATATATAGGAAAGCTTTTGGCGGTTATGTTTGCACTGTTCTGCATTTTGGCATCCTTTGGGATAGGCAATATGGGGCAGGTGAACAAAATCGTCACTAATTTTTCGGAAGCCTTCAAAATACCGTTTTTAAGCTCCCGCATGATTTTAAAGAGCATACCCTTATACAATTTTGTCATAGGCACTGCAGTTGCTGCGCTGGAGGGGTGCATTATCATGGGCGGACTTAAGCGCATAGCCGTCTTTGCGGAACGGCTAGTTCCGTTTATGGTTATCCTGTTTGTTTCGGGAAGCCTTATAGTCATTTTAAATAATTATTATCGGATTATACCTGTATTACAAGCAATTTTCAAGGGAGCTTTTTCAAAAAAAGCTGTATGGGGAGCCGCCGAGGGAATCGCACTCAAAAAAATAATAACCCTCGGCTGCAAGCGCGGCATGTTTTCAAATGAGGCAGGGCTCGGCTCTACGGTTATGGTAAATTCGTCCTCGGACGTGACAGAACCGGCTGTTCAGGGCATGTGGGGTATATTTCAGGTTTTTACGGACACAATTGTGGTATGCACACTGACGGCACTGGTAATTTTAACCTCAGGTGTAATAGACCTGAACACCGGTGCCCTTGTATGCGGCATGTGCGACGACTCCACCCTAGCAGCCAAAGCTTTTGAAACGGTATTCGGTCATTTCGGCAGTAAATTTGTGGCAATATCGATTTTCCTGTTCGCATTTACCACACTGCTCGGATGGTCACAGTACGGTGCGATGACAGTCGACTACCTTTTTAAGGGCAGCGGGATTAAGGTGTACCGAATTTTATTTGTCCTTTTAACCGCCGTCGGTTCTGCCATAACTCCGACTTTGGCATGGGAACTTTCCGATACCTTCAATGCGCTCATGATGCTTCCGAACCTCATTGGCATTGTGCTCCTTTCCGGATTGGTGGTCAGAATTACCGAGAATTACAAGCAGCGCACCATATACGGCAAAAAAACAAAACCGATGCTTTCGGCTTCAAAGGATATACAAAGAGCACTGGAGCGCGAAATCCTCGAACAGGAAATCACCGCAATCAAATCCGAAATTAAAAACAAACGGAGGTAAAAATGAATTTTAAAATACAAAGGGCGGATCGCAGTCGAATTCCGCAGCTAAAAAAAATATGGTCGGAATGCTTCGGTGACAGCGATGACTATATTGATTTATTCTTCAAAAATCGCTTCGGAACTTCCCAAGCAATAACAGCTGTAATTGACGACAAAGCCGTAGGTGCGGTGTATCTGCTGCCTGTAACGGCATACGAGTACGGAAGTCTGAAAAAGGGCTGGTACGCCTACGCGGTAGGCATACTTGAGAAATATCGAAAAAAAGGCATCTACGCCGCCATTCATGGAGAAATATGCGAATACATCAAGGCTCATAATCAATTTTATATCCTGTGTCCCGCAAATCAAAATCTCTATGAATATTACCGCAGACTCGGATTTAACGACTACGCCCGTTTGGCAGAAATCACACTTTTTTCGGACAAAGGCAATGACGATTGCACTTTAAACAGTATTTCTCCGGCAGAATACGCGCGGGAAAGAAGCTCATATTTCAATGAGGACGGCGTTATACTTTGGGATGAAAATGCCATAGAATATGTACTCTGTGAAAACAAATTCTGCGGCGGCTTTTGCGCATATCTGCAAAACGAAAACGGTAAATACGCCGTACTCGCACGACCGCATGATGACTGCATAAAAATATTGGAATCCACTGTTCCGACATGTCACATGCAGAGTGCGACAAACTGCATTTGCCGAAAATATCGGGTAAACTCCGTAATTTGGGAACGCGCCGTCTACGATTGTCCCAAGGCCGACAATACCTATATATCCGCTGTCAGTATAAATATAAAAAAGCCCGAATACCCGTACATGAATCTTGTATTAAGCTAGACGAATAATAATTTTAAAAGAAGCTCTTTCGACCTCGACATATTAAACACTTGGAAATAACCATAAAAAACCGCCGAAATTCCACTATTGTCAGATTTTCGGTGGTTTTACGGTTAAAATTCTACCGTTTCGGGCTCACCTGCAAAGGAAGAAAACGTCGCAGTCGCATTTTTAAAATAAAATACCTGCGTATTTCCATCGTTTTCATCATACATAGCACGGAGCTCCGGGTACGCATCCAGCATGGATTTACGCGCTTCGACACGGTCGTCCTCTATCAATTCACCACTGATTCTGACCCATGCACCGTCCTTGAATGCACATATTTCAACATTCGGATTGGCAGCAAGCTGATGTGATACCGGCTTAATCTTTCCCGTCTGAATGTAGAGCTTGCCATCGAAAATGTGTGCCGTTCCGAATGGACGTACCCTCGGCTTGTCACCTTCCGCAGTCGCTAAATAATATGTTCCTGCATCTTTTAAAAATTTACATACTCTCTCCATAAATATATCCTCCCGTAATTTGTATTTTAATATATCAAACTGACCGCAAAAACCGTTAGGCTTTAAGAATTTTATGAAATAATCTTCTGTTATGTGTCAATTATACCACACTCATGATTTTAAATCAACAGCTTGATTTTAATATGCTTTTAAGTAATATCCCTAAGAATTCTCACGCCGCAAAGTGAAAAAATCCGTATTCCCGTCAAGCTTGATTTTATCAGTTGTTTTAGCTTTTACCGGAATACGGATTCTACAGCAGTATTGCTATTTTACAGTATTTTATGCTACTTCAAGCAGCTTCTTTGTGATTCTGGCTTGAACTTCAAGATAGTATGCCGTTTCGGCAGCATTCATATCTTCGCTCTCCCACTTTTCAAAGTCCTTCATCATTTGAGCATACTTGCCCATATATTTGGTATAATCCCCGAGGATGCTCATATCGTTCGGATTGCTTGCATATTTTTTCATAATGGCAACATATTCGTCAAAGAATTTTTCGTAGCTATCCATTGCGGATTTAAAATCTGCTCTTATTGCACCGTTATTTGTTTCTTTGGCTTTTTCCTGTTTATCCACTGCGGCTACGGCTTTATCCGAATTTTCTTCATTATCGCGAGCAGCGGCATCATCGTCCGACTCCTCTTTATCTTCCGCAAAATAAGCTTCCTTTGCATAATAGATTACGATGCTTTTATCTTCTGATGTCATGGATTCATTATGCAATATTTCATAATTGAGTGTTAAATTCCCATTGCCGTCCAGTATATAATCGTCGATTTTAAATACTAAGCCTTTATCCACACTTTCCAAGGGGTACAAAAGTTTATCCGATATACCCTTTACACTTGTTTCAACGGCTTTTACTTCATAGCCGTCAGCCTTTAAAACTTCAACCGCATCAGTATATGTCACACCAAACACATTAGGAATACTGTCACCGCTTATATTTTTACCTGCATCCTTACTTCCTTTTGGATTAAGAAGCATTATAAGTAAAATCACTATAATGGCAGAAACCCAGACAATCCTTCTCTTATACCATTTCTTCCCAGCATTTTCCTTTTCCAAAAGCCAATCCAATCCTTTTTGATACCATTTTTTATCCATTTTTAAACTCCTCCTCTGTAATCTATAGATTTATTTTAACGGCGAACCGCAATATTCACATTCTCCGATATTTCCTACAATTGTATTGTTAGCACCACAGCACGGGCAAGCAATTATTTTGGTTTCAACATTGACCGAAGTTGTATTCATCATATTACCAGATTCTTCACAAGCAGTGCCCTGTAAAATAACCTCTCTTGTACCTTCGTTGATATAAGCGTTTTTCAGATAGCCTTTGCTTATAAGCTTTTGAATATCGTTTTTAGCCACATCATAGGATTTACCCATTGAAAACGCTATAGCATCAATTTGTCTTGCGTTTCCGTTTACAATAACAGACAGATATTTTCTGACATCCTCAGCTTCTCTTTTGATTTTTTTGGAAAGTTTCTGTAATGCAAAGCCCGCTATACCGAAAAATAATATTATTCCGATATCATCCGAACCGAATCCGTCACTCAAACAAGCAATAAATCCGATTCCGGCAATACAATATGATGCTATGCCAATGCCGCCTATAAGCCTTCCTGCACCCATAGCGGTTTTCTTGTCGACAGAAACTCGCTTTATTATTAAAAATATACCTACCGGCCAAAAAAAACATAATGCCAAGATTATCACCGGCCATGAATACAATCCGCTGATTTTACCATTTTCGTTCATTTCAAATTACCTCCAGAATTTTAATAATTTCCTCTTTTTGTACTTTTGATTTTCAAAGAGCGCTGCTTTACGGCATTTTTAATATCAGTTATTTTCTGCGGAATGTTTTCATCATTGTCGGATAATAGCCTGCGTAATTCCTCAAGGTTTTCAGATATTAAAACCTCATCGCTCGATAATACGCTGTTATCCGAATATTCAATCATCTCACTCAGCTCATTTAGCTCTTTGCCGTAGGTACTTTCTCTGTATTCAATAGCCAGAGCTTTTACACTTGTGTACAAGCTGTCCATAACAGCCCGATTTTCGGATAATGCCTTGTTTTTCCTTCCAATATATTCACCGAAATAAATGATAATGACATCAGCAACAAGCAACAAGCATAAAAGCAAAATATTCAACAAAATATATGCTTTTATAAGCATCGGGAAAATATTTACAAATATAATCGACATTGCCAAAACAATTTCCAAATGAAATAGCGCAGCTGTAATGTTTGCAACTCCGAATATGGATTTCTTAATGCACAAGGCTTTTATCGTTCCGATGACTTCTGCAAATATTAAAAACATCAGAGAAATCCATCTCATCGGTATTGTGAAAACATTGTCAAATGTCAATAAGTAAAATATTACTGTTGCAGCCATTGATGCCGTACCGCATATTAACGCAACAGCCTTTGAATTTCTTAACATTGCTTCGCCCTCCTTATTCTAATTTTGTTCCGCATTCGGGACAGAATTTCACATTGTCATCTATTTGATTTCCGCAGTTTGCGCACTTCTTAACCAACGAATAACCACATTCCGGGCAGAACTTACTGTTTCCGTTTAGGAGATTACCGCAGTTCGGGCACGATACGGGTGCCCTTGCACCGCATTCCGGGCAGAACTTTGTATGTTCGGTTAAATCCGCATTGCACGATGAGCATTTTATTGCTTTATCTGTTGTTTTTCCGCCTTCTACGGCAGAAGTAGTATCAAAGCCGCAATGATTACAGAATTTTTCATTTATTCCGATTCGTGCTTTACAGCTCGGGCATTCTTTTGTATCGTTGGTATTCAGTGTTTGGGTCAATCCGCCAAACTGCTGTCCGATTGCTCCGCCGATGCCAACGCCCATTCCCAAGCCAATTCCGGCACCCATCAGACCACCTTGCATGGAATTGGGATTTGTAGCTGCTCCTTCCAAGGTGTCAAACGAACGCTCCTGCTGATAGCTGTATCCGACAATATCCATTTCAGCTCTTTTGGCAAGTGCATTTTTGAGCTGAACAACGGCTGTATCGTCTTCGGGGACATTTATGTCGTTTACAAAGAATGAAACAAGCTTAATTCCATACTCATCAAATGTAGACGAAATCTTTTCTTGCAAATATGTGGAAATTTCATCAAGATATGTGTTAATTTCCAGTACACTGATATTTTTATGAACCAAACACGACGAAATAACGTCTTTTGCCTTTGTGAGATAGACGCCTCTGAAAAACTTTAAAATTGTATTTTTATCAAATTGAGGTAATGTCCCGACAAGCTTTAGCAAGAACTTTTTGGATTCCTCTATCTGAATGCCAAACTGACCGAAAGCCCTTACTGGTACAAATACCTTGTACTTGGGGTCTTGCAGCTGAATTGGAGTAGACGTACCCCATTTAACATCCAGTGAAAACACTTTGTTGATATACCATACTTCGGCAGTAAACGGAGAGCGGCCGCCAAACGGAAGGTTTATCAATTTGTTTAGAATCGGTATGTTGGCTGTATCCAATGTGTGCCTGCCCGCACCGAAAACATCACAGACTTGTCCGCCCTTCACCAATATGGCTTCCTGCGATTCGTTTACGATTAGCTGCGTCCAGGTCCCTAACTCATTATTCGGGTATTTCCATGCGAACACATCCGGATTACCGTCATATTTTATGACATCAATAATTGCCATAACATAATCCCCCTTTGAAATACGATTTTTTTGCAAATATATCCACATAATTTGCATTATGTGGAACGAATTAAATATAAAGTGTCATACATATGTCCTTTAAGGCACAAAAAGAAGAACGATTTTAAAATAGATTTTTTAATCGTTCAATTTTAAATGTCATTTTTTGTACATTTGGAAAAATTTACGTAAATTTATGCAAAATCATTGATTTTTGTTTACGTATATGATATAATTGATTTATGTATATGTAGTTTTTACTTTGTAAGTGTTCCACATAATGCAAATTATGTGGTTTTTTATTTATAGCCTCAACAATCCCAATCGTTGTATTTGTCTGCGGCAAACATCATCTGTACTCATTGTATAAATCCTCGTGGTGTTCACGGAGGAATGACCGAGAATATCCGCAAGGCGGACAATATCTTTCTGCAAGCTGTAATATGTGCGGGCGAAAAGGTGGCGGAAATTATGAGGGAACACCTTATCTTTATTAACTCCCGCATCTTTGCAAAGGGATTTTAATAATTTCCACACAAAGCTCCTATCAAGCGGTTTTCCTGTTCTTGTCACGAACACCGAACCGTTTTTTATGTTGTTATCCTTTATATAAATTTTGAGCATTTTACACAGCTGTTTCGGCAGAAACACTTGCCTTATTTTACCTTTACAGTTTATTATTGCTTGACCTATCTTTACAGCTTCAACCGTTACATATTTTAACTCGGAAATTCTAAGCCCGGTCGAGCCTATGGTCTGCATCAAATAATACAATCGTTCATTCTTTTTGTTTTTAGCTGCTGTGAGCAGCCTCTCATATTCGGCTCTTGTAAGTTCTTTTTCCTTAACTGCAAATATCCGCCGTTGTATTTTTAAGGTCTTGACTTTCAAATCGTACCAATTCATAAACATAAACAGAGCATTTAATGACGATAAAATTGAATTTACACTTGCAGGCATATATTTTTCACACAGCTCTTTTTTGTATTCAAGCACTGCGGATTTGTCAACACCCCTGCCGCCGAGCCATTCACGAAAGAAACGAATATCACGCATATATTTTTCTATGGTGTTGTCGCTCTTTTCTTCCTCATACAGATATAATTCAAATCTTTTTACGATTTCATTTGTAATAGTTTTCATTGCAAAACTTCCTTTCAAGGTTTTTATATTATTATAACCACAAATACAACTTGAATGAAAATTAATGTATAAATAGAATAAGTGCATACCGCTCAAAAAAGCGGTATGCACTTGCAATATTCGTTTTTAAAGCTTTGTCCCGTAAGCTTTATTTTTCTTTAACATGAAGTCATTTATCGATTTCTTCTTAAAACAATACATAATTATGATTTTATACCGAACCATTCACTGTATCATCTCCTTCTGCAAAAAATAAGACGCCTATTTTTTAATAAGCGTCTTTATAATTTTATTCCTTATTGATAATATCAATCATTTCTTTTGGTGTTACCACAAAAATCTTTTCAGGAAAATGTTTCAGATTTCCCGTAACAAGATATGCGTCAACCTCTTTTCTTGCCT